>CBDUAS010000172.1:0-7573 GCA_965365185.1 uncultured bacterium
TTCACCGCCATGGGCATGCTCGAGCTCGGTGGGCTCATGCAGATACCCGAAGGCCTGCTCGGCATCCAGCTCACGAGCAAGAACGATCGGGTCCTCTGGGTGGTGGTCTGGCTGCTGGGCATGCTCGCCGGGCTGTGGCTCGCAAAACCGGGTAGCCGCCGCGAGGGCGGAGAGCCCTAGCTGTAACACCCGCGCTCGGCCGCTCCCGGGTGCCGGGGGATCTTCCCTTCTAGCCGGCGTTCTCGTTGAGCCAGGCAAGCACGGGCCGGAGCCATGCGCGCGCCTCTTCGTCAAACGCGTCGGGCTCACCGTCGATGAACCACTCGAAAGCGGTCTCCCCGGCTTCGTCGGTGGAGACATGCAGTCGCCGGTGTACGCCGTCCTCGCCACGCTCGTCGATCACCAGATGGCCGCCCTCACCGACGTCGATGTCATCGATCGACGCGCCGAACGAGACCGGACCACGCCACATGGCAACGAAGCGCGAACCGTCCTCCGACCAGTTGATCACGCGATCGAACCGACGCTCGCGGATACTCTCCAGCAGCGACAGCTCGACCGCCAGCTCGAGCGGCTCCAGGGCAATCGCCACAGATTCGTCGACCAGCTCGAGCGGCTCCACGTTCACCACCACCGCCTCCGAGAGCTCATCGAGCACCTTGACGCTCACCTTCATCTGCTCGTCCGCCAGCTCGAGCTCTTCGATCGCCAGCTTCAGATGCTCGTCCACGAGCTCCTGCTCGAGAGCGATCGCCACGGACTCGCGGATTTCGACGGGCTCGACGTTCACCACGACCGATTCGGGCAGCGTCTCGAGCGCCTCCACCGTCACCTTCAGGGGCTCCGCCAGGTCGAGCTTCTCGATCGTCAGCTCACCGGGTGCGATCAACACCGAGCTGAGCTCACCGCCCACCTCGGAGCGGCTCGTACTGATGAAGATGTTGCCGCGCAGATCGCCCATTTCGGCCACATGAGCGAGGATCTCGTTCGCCCACCGGCGCGCTTCGTCGTCGAAATCGGTCTCGGCGCCGTCGACCGTGTAGGTGAAGTCGAGGCCGCCCGCGAGAGGCCGGACCTCGAGGCGCCGGTCGCCCTCGCTCAGAATCAGCCGACCTCCCTCCTCGAGCTCCAAACCTGAAACATCGTCGGCAATGCGGATGGCGCCCTCTGCCCGGAGCTGAATCCGATTGGTCGCCCTCTGCGTCCACACCACGCGCTCTTGCGGGCTCGGAGCCGCCGGCGACGGTGCGACGCTCACGCCCGCGGTCGCGACGCTCGCCTCGGGAGCAGCGACGCCGATACCCGTAGCTGCAGCGCCCGCACGAGGAGCCGCCACGGTGACACCTGCCGTCGCCACGCTTGCACGTGGAGCCACGACGCCGACGCCGGCTGTCGCCACGCCGGCGCGCGGCGCGGTCACGCCGACCCGAACACCGGCGACATCGGCTGGCGGAGCCACTGAGCTCTTCGCACGCGGCCTGCTCTTCTGCGGCCGCGATGACACGCCTTGTTGCTCAGGAGCTGGTGCGGCCTTCGTCGATGGCTCGACGTTCGCCTGCGGTGGGGACTTCGCGCTCTGCTCGATTTGAGGGCCGGCAGCGGCTTCCTGTGCCGCGGCAGTCGGATGCAGCGCCGCGAGGGGCAGCGCCAGGCCGACGAACAGCACCAATACGACGGCTTTGTGGAAGGGACTCAATTTCTTACGCCTCTCGAGGGGATCGAGGATGGAGACAAGTCGCTGTTCGAGGTTGGAACGGCGAGCGAACGCCAGCGCACCGACGACGATCGGCCGCGGGGCGCGGAACTCGCGCGCGATGGACACGAGGGTTTCGGCGTAGTGATGCGGGTCCGCTCCTGCGAGGATGACGACGTCGTCGCAAGCGCGCTCCTGCTCACGCAACATGCGACGAGCCGATAGCCATGCGAGCGGGTGAAACCAGAAGACGCCGCAGGCGAGCTGGGCGAGCGTTCGCGACAGTGAATCCCGCCGCTTGATATGGGCGAGCTCGTGCAGCAAGACGACTCTCAGGCGGCGTTCCGACCAGCTTTTGGCCGCCGCCGGCAGAAAGAGCACCGGACGCGAAACCCCCCAGGTCATCGGAACCGCCGGCGCATCGGACAGCAACAGACGAACGCGACGCCGCAGGCCGAGCTGCTCTGCCGCAGCTTCGTTGGTACGAACCATCGGCCCCGTGTCGATCTCCCGCGCTGCCCGCGCCAGCCGTGTCCGCCGCCCGAAGCCGACGGCCAGCCGGCCGAGTACCACCAGGGTCCCGCCCACCCACGCGAGCACCAACCAGGCGGGCAGCGGCGTGGGCTCCGGATTCACCGGGACTCCCCGGCCGATCCCGTATTCGACGCGGCTGGTCGCGGTAACGGAATCGAAGTCCAGCTCGGCGAGCAACGCGTCGACCTCGTCCGGCCCGCCTTGCAGCGACCGGCCGGCGAACGCAACGGATGCCTGACTTGCGGCGGTCTCGCCCTTGACCGGCGCCGCGCTCAGCAACGCTGCCGGAAGCCATTCCTCGGCCCACGGCGGCGACCACCCCGGCGTCAGGGCAACCAACAGCGGCAGCGCCAGCAGCGCGGCCAGCCCGCTCACCCAGACAAAGTGCCGCGTGGCCGCCGGGCTCCGGCGGGCAACTGCGGCCACGAGCCCTACCGATACCAGCAGCAGCGTGGCCTTGATCGACAGGCCGAGCAACCAGGTCGTCATTGTTCGTCGTCGCCTTCGCGCGCCCGCGAGATGATCTCGTCGAGCCGGTCGAGCTCCTCGTCGGGCAGGTCGGCGTCGGCCATCTCCAGGATGGCGCTGACCGTGGCGGCCTGCGATCCGGCGAAGAACGTGTCGATGAGATGCTTCAGGGCCGATTCACGCGCCTCGTCGCGCGGAATCACAGGTAGGTATACGTATTTCTTGCCGTCGTGTTCGTAGCGGATAACCTCTTTTTCCCGCAGCAGGCGGAGCGCCGAGCGGATCGCCGAGTAGGTGGCCTCGCCGCCGAGCTCCTCCTCGATCTCGCCCACGGTGGCACGCCCGCGACGGTGGATCACGTCCATGATCTGCCGTTCGCGCCGGCTCAGGTCGAAATGCGGTGGCTTGCTCATCCGTGACCTCCGGAATCCTTAATGGTGAAAAATCACCACATGGTCAAATAACAACACAATCGAACGCTCGCCGCAAGAGACGTCCGCCTGATCCGTGTCCCCCTCCGCTTGATCACGTCGGCCGGCACCGCTATCATTTCGACAGTTATCGAAACGTCGAAACGACCAGCAATGTCATATGCCTGACCTGGCACAGATCTTCAAGGCACTTTCCGACGCCAACCGCCTGGCAATATTCAAGGCAATCCGCCGGGGTTTCGCGTGCTGCACCGTTCGCCCCGACGGCAGTCGGGAGGAGAACGGAAACACGGTGTCCGAGATCGCGGCGGAGTTCGATCTGTCGCTTTCCACCGTGTCCCATCACCTGAAGGAGTTGCGCACGGCGGGGCTGATTGTCTGCGAGCGAAGAGGCAAGCGGGTGCACTGCCGACCCGACGATGCGGTGATGGAGAAGATCGAGGAGTTTCTGAAACCGGCCGCGCCGGCCGCGGCCCGAGAGGAGCAGTGAACGATGGCTACCCCGACGAAGAGCAAGAAGAGTGACGCCGAGATCCACGAAGCCGTTCGCGCCGCCTACGCCGACCGCGTCGAGGGCTCGGGCTGCTGCGGCTCCTCCGACGCCGGGGCCGCGGCGCAGAGAATGGGGTATTCCGAAGACGACGTGAACGCCGTGCCCGACGGCGCCAACCTCGGCCTCGGCTGTGGCGCCCCCTTGCAGGCGGCAGGCGTCCGCCGGGGCGAGACGGTTCTTGACCTCGGATCGGGTGCAGGGTTCGATGCTTTTCTCGCCGTCCGTGAGGTCGGCGAGAGCGGGCGCGTCATCGGCGTCGACATGACGCCGAAGATGATCGAGCGAGCCCGCGCCAACGCCGCGCGCGCCGGCATCGCCAACGCCGAGTTCCGCGAGGGGCAGATCGAGTCACTGCCCGTCGAGGACGACACGGTCGACGTCATCATCTCGAACTGCGTGATCAACCTGTCGCCGGACAAGCCCGCGGTGTTCCGCGAGGCGTTTCGCGTGTTGAAGCCCGGCGGTCGCCTGGCGGTCTCGGACATCGTCATCACCGAACCGCTTCCCGAAGCCGTGGCCGATAACCTCGCCGCGTACGTCGGCTGTCTTGCCGGCGCGTCGCTGGTCGACGACTACCTCGCCGCCATTCGCAACGCCGGCTTCGAGGAGCCGGACATCGAGATGCGCCCAGCGACCGAAGTGCTCGCCGTCGACGACCCGGTCGTCCGCGCTGCGACGGACGCGATGGCCGGGTGCTGCGGCCAAACCCTCGACCTGGAAGGGATTGCCCTCACGATCGCCAGCGCCACCGTCGTCGCCCGCAAACCGAAGACCGTCTAGTGGACTTGGAACGGGGGAATCGTTACAGTCCACTGAAGCTCAGCGGCGAATGACGGTACCGGGCGTCACCTCGCGCGCGCTCGGCGTCCAGCCGTTCGCCCGCAGCCAGGTTCGCGCCTTGTCCGCCCCCTCCTCGCCGATGGCAAACCACACGCGGCGCCCGGGCTTCAGACGCACCGCGTCGTGGAACGGCTCCGCATCCTCTCCCCGCCCCCAGGCGAGCGGCAGCAGGGCGCTTTCGAGATCGTCGGGAATCGTCAGCTTCCCTTCCTGCATCTCCTCGACGAGCTCCCAACGCTCGCGCACAGCGCGTCCGCGATGAAAGCGCAACGCCCATCGATCGAGGTCCACGGGCCCACCATAGAGTATCCGCGCGCCGCGTTCGCGCACGTCGTCCATCGGCACGCTGGGGTGCCCCTTCTGCATGGCCACGAAGCACTCCGGCACGCGGAACTGCTCCCGCGCTAACTGTGCGAACAGGTGGTTGATCTCCTCATTGGTGGTCGTACCGATGCCCGCCTGCCGGCCCTCGAGCTCGGCACGCTGCAAGACGCTCTCGTCGGCGCCGCTGCCCCACAACGCCTTGAATCCCGCCTCCTCCGCGTGGCGCGTCGCGCTGGCGTTGTTGTCGATGAACACGACCTCGCGCCCGCCCTCGCGAAGCGTCTCGCCAAGCGCCAGGCCGAGGGCGTTGGCGCCGAGAACGGCGCACCCACGATGCGGGCGGTTGACGCCGAGTAGTCGCGCGACCGGGCTGGCCAGCAGTCCCTGCACGAGCACGGTAACGGCGATCACCAGGAACACCAGCGCCCGCAGCTCGTTGCCACCGCTAATGCCGGCTCGTGCCATCTCCTGGGCGAACAACGACGAGACCGCGGCGGCGACGATCCCCCGCGGCGCCAGCCAAGAGAGGAACGCCTTGTCCTTGAGCGTCAACCCGGTGCCGCGAGAGCTGAAGAGCACATCGAGCGGCCGCACCAGGAACATCAGGCCGGCGACGACGAGCAGCCCCGAAGCGCCCAGGCCGCGGACGTCTTCGAGGCGCACGTCGGCGGCCAGCAAGACGAACAGCATGCCGATGAGCATCACCGTGAGCTGTTCCTTGAACTCCCGCAGGTCGCGGGTAATCCGGGTCTTCGTGTTGCCCACCAAGACGCCGGCCACGGCCGCGGCGGCAATGCCCGACTCGGGCAACAGGTCGTTGCTGACCTGAAACAACACCAGGACCAGAGAGAGAATGAAGACATTCTCCAGTCCGTCCGGCACGATGCGATCCCAACGCACGAGCATGGTCATGATGGCGCCGCCGATCAGGCCCAGCAGGCAGCCTCCACCAAAACGCACAATAAAGTCGACCAGCACACCGGTTGAGGACTCCCCGTGAGCCACCGAGCCGGCGAACACGGCCTCGAACGCGGCAACCGCCGTGAGCGCGCCGACGGCGTCGATGAACACACCCTCGGCCTCGAGGATGGTGTGCAGCTCGTGTTTGATCCGCGTTCGCCGCAGAATCGGCGTGATCACCGTCGGGCCGGTAACCATCACCAGCGTGCCGAAGACGATCGATACGGACCAGTCCCAGCCCATCAGGTAACGCGCAAGAATGGCGCCGCCGGCGCTGGTAATGAGCGCTCCCTCGGTAATCAACCGGCGGATGACGACCGCCTGCCGCCGCAAGCGAGCGAGGTTCAGGTTCAAACCACCTTCGAAGAGGATGACCGCGACGGCATAGCTGACCAGAATCTCGATGCCACCACCCAGGGCTCCCGGGTCAACGAGGCCGAGGCCGTCCGGGCCGAGCACGGCACCCGCGGCGAGCAGCAGGATGATCCCGGGTATGCGCAGATGCCGACCCAGAGCTTGGGCGGACAGGCCCACGGCAAGGGCGATGGCGACGGTCAACGCGGGATTCTGGAAGTCGAGGCTCATGACAGTACCGGATTCTACGTCGGCGGCGGCGATGGCGTGAACGGCACCACGGATCGAGGCAGGTTCAACGGAGGGGATCCACGCGAGAGGTCCGCGAGCGTGGCACCCTTGTAGTCGATTCCTCCGGACCCTCGACGCGAATCTCGTCCGGCAGGCACAGGCTTTTGGCAACTCTCGAGCCCGGGAGGCAGACCGTGCTGCAAATGAACGTCGTCGCGTTGGTTGCGGCGCTGGTGATCGGATCGCTGGCGGCGCCTTCGAACCCGGCCGCCGCCGGAGCGACCCCACTCGAAGTCGATTACGAGCGCTCGACGCTGGTCGCCAAGCTGAAGAAAGGCGGCCTGCTGCGCTTCCTCGGCCACGAGCACGGCATCATTCCGGGCGCGTGGTCGGCCGAGGTCCGCTTCGACCCGGAGGATTTGCCGGGCTCGAGCATCGCCGTCGAGGTGAACGTCGCCGAGCTGATCATCGACAGCGAGAGGGCGCGGCGACTGGCGGGGGTGGACCCCGACGGGCCCAACGAGCAGGAGGTGGCCGAGATCCGCGCCGAGATGCTGTCGGCCGAGCAACTCGACGCCGCGGCCTTTCCGCTGCTGCGCTTCGAGAGCGAGCAGCTACGCCTGCGCTCTCGAGACGAGCTGAGGATGGAAGGCACCCTGACGCTGCACGGCGTCTCTCGTCCCGTGGAGATCGACGCCGAGCTGTCGACGGAGGGACCGGGCTACGTCGTCCGCGGAAGCTTCGAGATCGAGCAGAAGGACTTCGACATCGAGCCCGCATCCATCGCCGGCGTCGTCAAGGTGGCCAACGAGGTCGAGATCAGCTTCGAGATTTTCGCGTCGCCGCGTGAACAGGCAACCGGGCCGGCGGACCGGACGCGCGCGGCGTTCGATCCCTGATCACGGCCGCGCGGCGCGCGCCCGGGCCTCCGCTCGATCCGCGCTACGGCCTGCCCCGGGCCGCCCAAGCCCGCGCCACGCCCGCCATCGCCTCTTCGAACCCCTCGCCCGCATCCAGTGCCGCTCCCCAATGCGCATCCAGCGCCGCTTTGGCACGGACGTTGGCTTCGCGGCGCTCGAAGATCCCGGCGAGCTCGGCGTAGGTTTGCGGGTAGTCGACCCCGGCCTCGGCGAGCACCGCCCGGGTCACGTGGCCTGCCGTATAGAAGATCGTCATGTGCCACAG
>CBDUAS010000173.1:0-7567 GCA_965365185.1 uncultured bacterium
GCATGGTCATGAAGCCCAGGAGCTCGGGGATCACAAGCGGGTTGTCCAGCTCCAAGTTCTCCACATCGGGCTGGCCGATGATCACCAGAGGCGGGCGGTCTTCGGTGTGGAACAGACCCTCCATCGACGCGAATGCCACCGGTTTGTGTTCCGCGACCAGGTGCGCTTGCCGGTCGCCGGTGGGAAAAGCTGCCAGCAGGCTGGCGACGAGCCCGAGCGGAACGGCCCAGCGCAGATACAGCCGCGCCTGGGCCTCCTCGCGACCCGCAAGGAGGTAGAAGGCGCCAACCGCCGCAACTGCGAATGTTCCGGTGATCACCGCGCCCAGCATGGTGTGGGCGTATTGCCACAGCGCCCACGGGTTGAGGAGCAGCGCCCAGTAGCTCGCCAGGTGAATGCTTCCGTCAGCGTCGAGCGCGTATCCGACCGGGTGCTGCATCCAGGCGTTGGTGCACACGATGAGGTAGCCCGATATCCAGGACCCGACGAACACGGCCAGCGCCGCAAACCAGTGCGCCCGCGCGCTGATGCGGGACTCGCCGAACAGCAGGATTCCGAGAAAGGCCGACTCCAAAAAGAAGGCGAAAACGCCTTCCATGGCCAGTGTCTGGCCGATGACGCCGCCGGCGGCGAGCGAGAAACGTGCCCAGTTGGTGCCGAACTGGAACTCCATCGGGATGCCCGTGACCACGCCCATGACGAAGTTGATGGCGAAGATCCGGATCCAGAACCGTGCTGCGCGGTGGTAGGCCGCGTCACCCGTGCGCAACGCCTGGGTCTTGAAAAGGAAGATGAGCAGCGCCAGACCCATGGTGAGCTGCGGAAACAGGTAGTGGTACGTGACCGTAAAACCGAATTGCAGCCGGGCGACGTTGACTGCGCTGTCCATTACGTGGGTCCGGTGTCGATACTGACGGCGCGGCGTCTATGATCCTTATACCAGCGGTTCGCTGCGAGGGCGAGCCGCCGTCGAACTTCTCGCAGGGGTCGCAGGAAGGAGGCGATGAGCGTCGGAGACATCGTCCCGGATCGGCTCCGGGATCGGTATTCGGGGCTTCCGGGGTGAATTCGTGATAATGATTCTTATGGAAACTTTCGTCTCTCTCGGCCGACGGCCGGCTGCGGCGCTCGTTGCCTTCTTTTTGACCGCCTGCGGCCCCCTGACGCCGGGCGTCGACGTCCCGGCGCTGTCGGGCGGCATCCAGGTCAACGAGCCGGATCACGAGGTCTGGACCGCTGCCCTGCGTCAAAACGGCTTCGACTCGCTGCAGGTAACCCTCTACGCCCGGCAGCTCGCCTGGGACTCTGCCGAGATGATTGTTCCCGAGGACGTGTCCGGGGTGATCAGCGAGATCCGCGCTGCCAAGCGCGCCGGGCTTCGCGTCACGCTGGTGTTGCGCACGGCGCTGGAGCAAGGGTTGCCGCTCAACCGGCACTACTGGCACGGGATGATCTGGCCCGAGCAGGCTGCGATCGGCAACTGGTTCGACCGGTACCGGGGGTTTGCCCTCGAAGGAGCGCGCCTGGCGGCACGGGAGGATGTCGACCTGCTGGCGATCGGTAGCGAGCTCAATTCCATGACGTCGACGGTGCCGCTCGATGCCCTGCCCGATTTGTACGCCTACTTCCTGGATCCGGCCCGCACGGCCGCGGTCCGCGAGCGTCTGGTGGAGTGCGCCACCGACGTACCTGTGGAGGCACTCCAGCCGGAGCTGCGATTCGTCGATGGCGGCGGCTACGACACCCTCGACGCGTACCTTCGCGCCCAGGAGCAAGCGGATCGCGCGTGGACCCGGCACGTCACCGCCGCTACGGACAGCGGCGCGAACCTGGAACGGCTCAACGAACGACGGCGTCGCTACGATCGCGAGTGGCGAGAGCTCATCGGCCAGGTCCGGGCGGTCTATGGCGGTCCCTTGAGCTATGCCGCCAACTTCGATCAGGTGGAGCAGGTAGGGTTCTGGGACGCGCTCGATGCCGTCGGCGTGAATGCGTACTTCCCCCTGAGCCGCTGGGGATTGACGGCGGAGCGCCTCGAAAGCGAGCTGACCGCACGTTGGCTGCAGGTTGCCGACGGCCTCAACCGGCTCGCCGCGCGCCACGGGGGACCGGCGCGCGTACTTCCGGTGATCCTGTTCGAGCTCGGATGGACGCGAAAGGCGGGCAGCACCGTCCGTCCCTTCTCCTATCGCCGCGTAGAGGCCCTGGAGACAGCAGACGACGATGGCGGAACGAGCCTCACCTGCATTCACTGGGCGACGCAACCGGAGGACCCTTTCGAGCGTGTCGCGGCGCTCGGGGCGCTGAACACGGTTGTCGCCCAGGGCGGCTTCCCTACCCTGCGCGGATTCACCCTGTGGAAGCTGAGCACGGACCCCGCGCACCGGTCCCTGGAGCCCTTCGTCGTCGTCCTGCCGCGAGCCAACCCGCGCCCGGCGATCGAGGACGACAGCGACCGGGCCGATCGCGCCTACCTCGAGATCGCCGCCGACCTGGCGACGCGCCTGCGGCGCTCGGCAGGCAATCGCGAGTGAGCGTATAATCGGCGCGCGGCGGCCCGTCCACGGCTTGCCCGGGCCCATCAGCCCCTCCAGATCGCCACGAGACCCAGGGGAGATCCGACGATGCAACCAACCGACCGCGTGTTTCGATTCCTACGCTTGTTCACACTGGTGACGGCCGGCGCCGCCTTCGCCGCGCTCGGCGGCGCCGAACAACCCGCCGCGCAAGAGCCCGATGCGCAGGTCCTGGAGCAGGGCAAGTCGATCTACGCCGAGCAATGCTTGTCGTGCCATGGAGCTGAGGGTAAAGGTGACGGACCCGCGGCCCGATTCCTCGATCCGCCGGCGCGCGATCTGAGCGCGGGCGATTGGCAGTACGCGGCCGACGGGAGCGTGGACGCGGTCGCCGAGCTGATCAAGGTAGGTATCGATGACACCGGAATGACGCCGTTCGAGGGTACGCTCTCGGACGACGAGATCGCGGCTGTCGCCAGTTACGTCGTCCACGTGCTGGTGAGCGAGGGCGCCGGGCGCCGCTGAGGGCCGGCCAGGAAGGCGCCTCCCCTACCCCGACTGCTCATCGTTGCGCAGGCTGCATCATGGGTCTTGACAGGCCGGTCGGAGCCTGGACACAATAGCGTCAGTTGCGCGCCTCACTCTTGCGCGCGGCGGGCCCCTCCAACCGAGTTCGCGGCCCGCCAACCCTCGTGTCTCTATGCACTCCATTTCCCTCACACAGGTCTGTGTCCCATGAATGAGCGCAGGCGCCGTCCGCGCCGCCGTCGTGGTCGCCGCGGTAACCGCCCCCAGAACAAACAACAAAAGGGTAAGCAGCCCGGACCCGAGATGATGGTCGACGAGGAAACGGAAGCCATCCTCGAAGGCTTGCATTCCGTTTCCGAGCTCATCGAGCTCCGTCCGGCAGAGCTGCTGGAAATCGCTCAGGAGGTCGGTTGCGCCGAAAAAGCCGCGGAGCTGTCGCAAACGAACTTGATCTTCGAGATCCTCAAAGTTCAGGCGACCGACAACGGGTTCCTCTACACCGAGGGCGTGCTGGAGGTCTTGCCGGATGGATACGGCTTCCTGCGCGCACCCAAGTTCTCGTACCTCCCGGGTACCGACGACGTGTACGTGTCACCTTCGCAGATTCGCAAGTTTGCTCTGCAGACGGGGGACACGATTTCCGGGACGATTCGCAAGCCGAAGCCCGGCGAGAAATACTTCGCGCTGGTACGGGTCGACGCCATCAACTTCGATCCGCCGAACATCGCGCAGCAGCGAAAGAGGTTCAAGAACCTCACTCCGTTGCACCCCACGGACCGCATTCGTCTGGAACGCGGCAAGGAGGACATCGCGGCGCGGGTGCTCGACCTGTTGACGCCGCTCGGTTTCGGCCAGCGGGCCATCATCGTGTCACCGCCGCGCGCCGGCAAGACCCTGCTGCTGCAGACCATCGCCCGCTCACTGGAAGCCAACCACCCGGACGCCTACGTGATCGTGCTGTTGATCGACGAGCGCCCGGAGGAGGTCACGGACATGCAGCGTACGGTCGCCGGCGAGGTCGTGGCATCGACCTTCGACGAGCCCGCGACACGCCACGTTGCCGTCGGCGAGATCGTCATGGAGAAGGCCCGGCGCCTGGTCGAGCACGGTACCGACGTGGTCATCCTCCTGGACTCGCTCACCCGCTTGGCGCGGGCGCACAACACCGTCACGCCCGCCTCCGGCCGCGTGCTCACCGGTGGCGTCGATGCCAATGCTCTGGAGAAGCCGAAGAAGTTCTTCGGCTCGGCGCGCAACATCGAGGAAGGTGGCAGCTTGACCATCATCGCCACCGCCCTCATCGAGACCGGTAGCCGCATGGACGAGGTGATCTTCGAGGAGTTCAAGGGGACAGGAAACTCCGAGGTCGTCCTGGAGCGCAAGCTGGCGGACAAGCGTATCTTCCCGGCGATCGACATCAATCGCTCGGGCACCCGCAAGGAAGAACTGTTGCTCGAGCCCAACGAGCTGCAGCGGGTGTGGATGCTGCGCAAGGCGCTGGCGGCCGTGCAATCCGACGAGGCCATGGAGCTGTTGATCAAACGGCTCAGCCAGACGAAGAACAACGAGGAGTTCCTCACCACGCTCAGCGAAACCGGGGTTTCCTGAGGGCCGCGGCGGGGCGCATCGATCATGGCCTGGATCCGCGAGATCATGCCGCAGGACGCCACCGGGGCGGTCGCCGACTCTTACGACCGCGTGCGGGAGCCGGATGGCAGCGTCGATCACATTCTTCGCATCCACGGCCTGCACCCGCGCTGCCTGGACACGCATTACGGCCTCTACACCACCTTGATGAAGGGGCCGTCGCCGCTATCGCGCACGCGGCGGGAAATGATCGCCGTCGTGGTCTCGGCGTTGAACGAGTGCCACTACTGACTGACGCATCACGCGGAGGGCCTCCGGCGACTGACCGACGATGACGACCTCGTGGGCGGATTGTCGCGCGACTATCGGGTGCTCGATCTGGAGCCCGCGGATCGGGCGATGCTCGACTTCGCCGCCAAGCTCACCGTGAAACCGCAGCGCATGAGCAAGGACGACATCGAGACCCTGCGCGGCTGCGGCTTCGACGATCGCGCGATTCACGACATCGTCGTCGTGGCCGCTTACTACGGATTCGTCAATCGGGTCGCCGACGGGCTCGGCGTCGAGCTGGAGGCAGGCTGGCCGGGTGCGGACGCGTGATACCGGGAGCGGCGGTTCTCATCGCCGTCGTTGCCTGGACCATCTGGGCATACAACCGCTTCGTTCAGTTGCAGCAACGATCCGAGCAGGCCTTCGCGGACATCGACGCGCAGCTCAAACGCCGGCACGACCTCGTCCCCGCCCTGGTAGAGACCGTCAGAGGCTACGCGGGTCACGAGAAGAATACCTTGGAGGAAGTGGTGCGCCGCCGCGGCGAGGCCGCCGCCATGGAGGGAGCGCCGCGACCCCTTAGCGGCCAGGTACGGGCGGAGAACTTCCTCGCCCAGGCGCTGCGGGGCGTGTTCGCGCTCGCAGAAGCGTATCCCGACCTGAAGGCCAGCGACCGGTTCGCCGGGCTGCAGTCGGAGCTTGCGGAAATCGAGAACGATCTGCAGCACGCGCGGCGTTATTACAATGCCGTCGTGCGCGACCTCAATGCATCCATCGCCGCGTTTCCCAACCTTCTCGTGGCCCGAACGTTCGGCTTCGGACGACGAGACTTCTTCGAGCTCGACAGCCCGCTGGAGCGCGGCGTCGCACAGGTGGACTTGTCATGAAAGCGGAACGGTGGACCTCCGGAGCGATGCTGCCGCTCACCGTGCTTTTCGGTGCCATCCCGCTCGCCGTGCTGCTGCTCTGGATTCCCGCGGTGGGCCATCCTGCGCCCGCCTCGGCGCCGGGCACGGTCGCCCAGCGGTCGTTTTGGATCGAGGATTTCGACGCCGACATCGTCATCGGCGACGACGGCGTCATCGACGTCGTCGAGGTGATCCGTTTCTACTTCGACGGGTCCTTCAACGGCATCTACCGCGACATACCCATCGGCTACCGCGACGACCTGGGGTTCGACTACGACCTGCGCCTGGCCGTTGTCTCGGTCACGGACGGCTCCGGGGAGCCGCTGCGCTACGAGGTTTCCAACACCCGTGGCAATCGCCGGCGCATCACCGCCTGGGTCCCCGGGGCCCGGGACGCGGCCCGTACGGTGCGGCTCCGTTACCGCGTCGAGCGAGCGCTGCGCTTCTTTCCCGAGCACGACGAGCTGTACTGGAACGTGACCGGAATGGAGTGGGGCGTGCCGATCCTGCAGGCCGCGGCCACGGTCACCGTGCCGCCAGGGGCCAACGAGCAGCCGCGGGTCACTGCGTACGTGGGCCCGTACGGCAGCAGCTCCGACGCCTGGAGATCCGTACGCGTGTCCGATCAAGCAGTGCGCGTCGAAGCCGCGCGCGAGCTCGAGTTCGCTGAAGGGCTCACCATTGTCGTCGGTTGGCAAAAAGGTCTGGTGACGGAACCGAGCGTCCTGCAGCGAGCGTTTTGGCTGCTCGGCGACAACCTGCCGCTGCTGGTGCCGGTCGTTGTCTTCGGTCTCATGCTGGTCGCCTGGCGGCGCTTCGGACGCGACCCGCGGCTGGGCCGCTCGATCATGCCGATCTACCGTCCGCCGGAAGGCCTCTCGCCTGCCGAGGTCGGTGCCTTGATCGACGAGCGCGTCGATCAACGCGACATCGTGGCCACCGTCGTGGACCTGGCGGTGAGAGGCTACCTGCGTATCGAGGAATCCACGCAGGACGGGTGGTTTCGCGACACCACCACGACCACGTTCCACAGGTTGAAACGATCAAGCGCCGACCTGCGCCCGCACGAGGCAGAGGTGTTCCACGGCATCTTCGAGAAGGGTGACCAGGTGACGATCGACGACCTCAAGAACGAGTTCTACGAGCGCCTGGATACGATTCGCAAGCACGTGTACGACAGCCTTGTCGAGGCAGGTTACTTCAACTCCTCGCCGCAGACGGTGCGCCGTGCCTGGTCGGCCGTCGGTGTCGTCATCGGTGTGGGTGGACTCGTGCTCGGCGTGTCCCGCGAGAGCCCGGCGCTGGGCATCGCCGGGGTGCTGTCGGGCCTTGTCGTGCTCGGCTTCGCCTGGTTCATGCCGGCACGGACCCGCGCCGGCAGGCATCAATGGGTTTCGGTGAAGGGCTTCGAGGAGTTCCTCGGCAGGACGGAGGGGGATCGACTCCGTGCGATGGAGGTACATCCGAGCAAGTTCGAGGCGTTCCTGCCCTTCGCCATGGCCCTGGGCGTGGCAGAGCAATGGGGGCGAGCGTTCGAGGGAATGCTGGAGCACACCCCTCGCTGGTACACCGGCCCGGACGCCGGAGGCTTCTCCCCGGCACACTTCAGCCAGCGGATGAACACGGTGTCCCATTCGGTGGGAACTGCAATGGCCACCGCGCCGCGCAGCTCCAGTGGCAGCAGCGGCTTTTCCGGCGGCGGGGGCTTCTCGGGCGGCGGCTTTGGCGGCGGCGGCGGCGGCGCTTTTTGAAGCGAGC
>CBDUAS010000174.1:0-7557 GCA_965365185.1 uncultured bacterium
TGAGAAAATGCG
This sequence comes from uncultured bacterium, assembly GCA_965365185.1. Lineage (GTDB taxonomy): Bacteria > Acidobacteriota > UBA890 > UBA890 > UBA890 > CBDCGW01. The sequence goes on from CBDUAS010000174.1 coordinate 13, forward strand.
GGAGGCAACCGGGGGGCTTGAGCTACCCGGACTCGATGATGCCGACTTCGTTGCCGTCATGGCCGCGACGGATGCGGCAATCAATCTCCGTTTCCCGCCTATGCGGGCCTCGTCCGGCGTGCTGCACCAGCTCCTGCAGCTCGGTGTTCCGGCGATCATCTCCGACGTCGTCCACTGGCGCGAATACCCCGAGCCGGCCGTGCAACGCGTGCCGCCGGGGCCGGATACGGCGGAGCAGGAGACGCTGCGCCATGCCCTGCGACGATGGATCGATCATCCGAGCCTACTCCGAGAAGCCTGCCGCGCAGCCCGGTCATGGGCGACGGCGAACCTGACGCCGGAAAGAATGCGCAGCAGTTACGTCGACGCGATCGCGACGGCCATGCGCGCCGAAGGGGAGCGTTGACCTCGCGTTCTCGGCAGTCCACAGGAAAGCCTGGCGGCGCGGCGACGAGTTGCCGTGAAGGCTTCGTTTCCCGACGGGCGGTGTTGCCGGCGACGATCCGAACGCCGCCGTCTTTGATGTATCATCCCCCGGAACCCGCCCGCTGAGCCCAGTGGATCGCGAACCCTACTGACATCACGAAGAGGTCCCGCGGCGCCCTCCGTACGCTCGCCATTCATGCTATGAACCACTTGCAGATCGCGGTCATCGGCACCGGCTATGTCGGCCTCGTTTCCGGTGCCTGTTTCGCGGACTTCGGCATCGACGTCACCTGCGCCGATATCGACGAGGGAAAGATCGAGTTGCTGCGGCAGGGCACGATCCCGTTCTACGAGCCGGGACTGTTCGAGAAGGTGCAGGCGAACGTCGCCGCCGGACGGCTGTCTTTCACCACCGACGTGGCGGCGGCCATTCGCGACGCGCTGGTGGTCTTCATTGCCGTGGGTACGCCGGCGAATCGCGACGGCACCGCGAACCTCGCCTACATCGACGCCGTGGCGAGTGAGATCGGCCGCAACCTCGACGGCTACAAGGTGGTGGTGACCAAGAGCACCGTTCCGCCGCGTACGGGCGAGCGGGTGCGCGCCCTGATCGAGGCCGAAATCGACGGCGACGCACATTTCGACGTTGTCTCGAACCCGGAGTTCTTGCGCGAGGGCTCGGCGATCGAGGACTTCATGCGCCCGGATCGCATCGTCGTCGGGGCAGAATCCGAGAAGGCGGTGGAGATCATGAAGGATCTCTACCGGCCGCTCTATCTCATCGAGACGCCGTTCATCGTCACCGACGTGGCTACCGCCGAGATGATCAAGTACACCTCGAACGCCTTTCTGGCGGTGAAGATTTCGTTCATCAACGAGATCGCCAACGTTTGCGAGCGTGTCGGCGCCGATGTTCACCAGGTCTCGAAAGCCATGGGGCTCGATGGCCGCATCTCGAACAAGTTTCTGCACCCCGGCCCAGGGTTCGGCGGCTCCTGCTTTCCCAAGGACGTCAGTGCCCTGGTGTCGGCGGCCGACAGCGTCGAATTCGATTTCAAGATCGGCAAGGCGGTGCTGGAGGTCAACGCCCGCCAACGACGGCTGATGATCGACAAGATCGTCAAGACCTCCGGTGGCGTCGAGGGCAAGGAGATCGGCTTCTTCGGGCTCGCCTTCAAGCCCAACACCGACGACATGCGCGACAGCCCGACAATCGAGATCATCCGCGGTCTCCAGGCCGCCGGGGCCCGCATCCGTGCCTACGATCCGGCGGCAATGACGAACGCCAGCAACATCTTCGAGGACGTCGACTACCGCGAGGATGCCTACGCCGTGGCCGAGGGAGCGGACGTGCTGGTTGTCGCCACCGAGTGGAACCAGTTCCGCAGCATCGATCTGGAGCGGATCCGGGACAGCATGCGCGCTCCCGTGGTCGTCGACATGCGCAACATCTACGACCCTCAGCGGATGCGTGAGCTCGGGTTCACCTACGACGGCGTCGGCCGCCCGGGCGGCAAACCAAAGGCCTGACCCACAGGCGGCTCATCGCGCCGAAGACCAGGAGGGCGCAGTGGATCGAGACGAAGTCGCCCGGCGCCTCGAGAGGATCCGCGCGGTGGTGCGCGACGAGCTCGGCATGAGCGACCCGGCGGCGTTCGACGACCCAGAGCCGGAACAGCGCCCCTTCCACCTGCGACCGGAAACGGATGTGGTGTTCCGCGCCGACCCCCAGCTCGGCGTTACCGACGATCTGCAGGAGGCCAACCGCGCCGCCGACATCTTCGCCCCGCTGCCCTCACAGGCGCCGGTCGTGGGCCCGTTCATCACCTTCGTCCGACGCCTGATGCGACCCCTGGTGAAGGCTTTTGCCGGCGAGCCGCTCGGCAGGCAGCAGCAGTTCAACGCCCACACGGTGCGCCACCTCAACGAGCTCGGAGGGCGGCTCGAAGCGCGAATGCGCGGTCTCGAGGAATGGGCGGAGAACGTTGATGCAAGGCTACTGAAGAGCCTCGACGACTACGATGCCGCCTTGCGACAGCGTCACATGACCCTCTTCTCGGCTCTCGAAGAGGAGGTCAGCATCGCCCACGCGACCGCCCAGCGCGTCCAGAAGTTGGAGGAGCTCGTGGTCGAGCGCGCCCAAGCGGTCGACCGGCGCTTTGCCGAGAAGGACGAGGTCTTCGACCGCGCCGTGAGCGAGTGGCGCCGCCGCGAAGGGGCGCTCGACGACGCCGTCGGCCAGATCGGTGAGCTGATGGCAATGCGCTCGTTGCTGCGCAAAGCGCTGGAGACCGCGTCGGCCGGCGGCCCGCCGCGCGCGCCCGCGCCGACCGCAGCGTCCGAACCGGCAGCAGCGTCCGCGCCGGGAGCGGAGTCGGGTTCCACAGTGGCGACCGGGCCCGCGGCAGCGCCCACAGCAGCGCCGGACTCGGCAACAGCGCCCGCGCCCAGTGCGTGGAGCGAGCTCGGCGAGTGGATGGGCGACGCGGACTACCGCTCGTTTCAGGATCGGTTCCGTGGCGACCCTCAGGTCATCGCCGAGCGCATGCGATCGCACCTGGCTCGCTTCCAGTCGGCCCCCGGTCCGGTTGCCGATCTCGGCTGCGGCCGCGGCGAGTTCCTCGATCTCCTGCGCGAAGCCGGGTCGGAAGCGGTGGGCGTGGAGATCAACGCCGCCGACGTCGACGAGTGCAGGCGGCGGGGGCACGAAGCCGTGGTTGCGGACCTGTTCGACTGGCTCGAGGGGAGGGCCGACGGGGAGCTCGGCGGCATCTTCATGGCCCAGGTCATCGAGCACCTGCCGCCGACCGATTGGCAGCGCTTCGTCGATCTTGCCGCCCGCAAGCTCGCGCCCGGTGGCCGGGTCGTCGTGGAGACCATCAATCCGGAGAGCCTCTACGCCCTGGCGCGCGCCTACGTCATCGATCCGACCCACATTCGCCCCGTACACCCCGAGCTGCTCGCCTTCCTGGCACGCCGTGCCGGGCTGCATCCGGTGGAGATCGAGCTGCAGTCTCCGGTGCCCGAGAGCGAGCGTGCCACAGGGCTGCCGTTCTTCCAGCAGCCGGGAGCAGGCGAGCTGAGCGAAGAGGTGGCGTCGCTGAAGGAGGCCCTGGTGCGGCTCGATCGCATCTGCTGCGCACCGCAGGAATACACCCTGCAGGCTTTCAAGCCGGAGATACCGACCTGATGACCGGGCGGCGCATATGCGTGACGGCGCCGCAAGTGCCGTATCTGCGAGGCGGGGCCGAGCTACACACGGAGCTGCTCGTGCAGGCGCTGCGAGAGATCGGCCACGAGGTCGAGCTGGTAACCCTTCCGTACATCTGGACCAACGACGAAAGCTCGCTGGAGCAGTGTCTGGCCTGGCGCCTGGTGAACCTGGCCACCGAGATTGCCGGTGTCGATCTGGTGGTGGCCACGAAGTTCCCGTCATACCTGATCAAGCATCCCAACAAGGTCGCGTGGATCTTCCACCAGCAGCGGGAGGTCTACGACCTGCACGCGACGCCGTTCGGACGCCTTTCGGCGGGCGAAGACGACCGCGGCTTGCGCCAGGCCCTCGTCGAGCTCGACCTGCAAGGCTTGAGCGAGGCCCGTGCCCTATTTGCCAACAGCCGCAACACCGCCGCCCGCGTGGCTCGCTATTGTGGCTTCGAAGCCCGAGCGCTGTACGCGCCGCCGAAGCTACACGCCGCCCTGCACCCGGGTCCGTACGGCGACTACCTGCTGTACGTCGGCCGGCTGGACCGCATCAAGCGTATCGACCTGACTCTTCGTGCTCTGGCGGAGACCCGAGGGGATTTCGGCTTGAAGATCGCCGGCCGCGGCCCCGAGCTCGAGGAGCTGCAGAGAACGGTCGCGGAGCTCGGTCTGTCCGGTCGCGTCGAGTTCCTCGGCTTCGTCAGCGACGAGGAGGTGGTGGATTTGTACGCCGGCTGTTTTGCCGTGGCGCTCACACCTCACGACGAGGACTACGGCTTCACCACGCTCGAGGCGTTCTTCGCCGGAAAGCCCGTGGTGACCACGGATGACGCAGGCGGTGTCCTCGAGTGGGTGCAGGACGGCACCACCGGCTTCGTCACCGCGCCCGACCCCGCCGCGCTTGCCGAGAAGCTCGACCAGCTCGCTGCCGACCGTGCGCTGTGCGAACGACAGGGCACCGCCGGGCGCGAGCGCGTGCGCGCCGAGGTGAGCTGGCCGCGGGCGATCGAAGCCCTCACCGCAACCCTGGACTGATCCATGCGTATCGCGGTCGCCCTCCCCAGCCTCGAAGCATCGGCGCCGCACCGCCGGGCCATCGACGGCATGCTGGCGCGGGTCGTCGACGCCGGGCACGAGGTCGAAGGGTTCGCCGAGCACGACCGCGCCGACAGCGGATGCGTCTTCCCCGTGTTCCACTATCTGCGGCTGCCGGCGCGGCACGCGGCTCGTCCTTTCGACAGCGCCTTGTACCCCATCGGGCGGGATGCTTCGCCGTATCAGGGCGTCTACTTCTCGATGAACCGACTTCCCGGCGTCGTCTGGTTTCTCGATCCGATCGTGCATCATTTCGCCGTCGGCGGCATCGCGCTCATGGATCGCTGGGCCGCTTATCGGGGGCTCCTCGACGATACCTACGGCAACGCCGGCGCAGCAGTGGCGCAGACGGTGGCCTCCAACTGGGGCACGGGCGGGCTGTTTCGTCGCTACGACATGCTGGCGGCTTTGGCGTCGTCGCAGCGTCGCGTGCTGGCTGCGTGGCCGGCGCTTGCCGGGCGGATCTCGCAACGGCTGGACGATCGACCCGTGGGCGTGTTGCCGCTGGCGATGCCCGCCGGGTCCGTCGATGTTACCGGCACCGCGGCGCCCGGGGGCGTCGCGGTGCCACGACCACGGGCTTTCAGCGGCCCCGGCGATGGAACCGTGCGAGGGCTGCGGGATATCGAGCGCGTCACCATCATGACCGTCAACGAGTCGTGCGTTGCCACGGCGATGCGCGCCGCTGCTGCGGCTGTCGGGATGGGCGCTGACCTTCACGTGCGCGTGTGCCTCAGCGCCCCGATCTACCGGGCCGAGGGGTCGCGCATGGCAGCGCGCCTGGGAATCGAGGAGCGCTTGGAGTGGGTGCTGACGGGCTCACCCGAGCACCTTGCTGAAGCAGCGGTCGATAGCGACGTCCTGGTGTGGCTGGCGGAAGAGCTGGAGGGCAGACACCGGTTGCTCCTGTTGCAGGGCATGGCCGACGGGCGACCGACCTTCGTGCCGGGCTATCCGCTCTACGACGACCTCCCGGACGGTTGCGTGGTGCGGCTGGATCCGGGGCGTGCGCTGGCACCGTCGCTCGCCGCTCTGCTGGGCGCCCTCCGGAAGGACGGCGATCTTCGCGGCGGGCTGGTCAGGTGCGCGCGGGCGTTTGCCCGCAGCGCAGCCGGAGCCGCGGAAACCGCACAGATCCTGGTAGCCGAACTGAAAGAGGACTCGCGGTCTGGCCCGTTGGCCGTAGAGCCGGTATCGCGATCCACCTGGGATACCGTCGACCGGCAGATGATCGACGCCGCCGTTCCGGGCGGAGCCTCCGCGGCCGTGCGGCAACGGATCGCGGGCATTCTGCGGTCTCACACCGAGCTTCTCCGGCAATGAATGGCCTCGGGGACCCCGCGGTCGCTTTCGCCCTCGGTCTCGCGGTCATGCTGTGGCTTCCGGGGCACCTGATCTTGCGACTTCCGCAGGCCACCGGGATCGCGCCCACCGACCGAGTTGCCGCAGGCCACTCGCCGCCCGCATCCGACCGTCTGTTCGTGGCCGTGTCGATCTCGGCGCTGCTGCTGCTGTGGTTCGCTGTGACGTTGGCGACCCTCGGAGTCCTCTGGCGCAGTACGCTGCTGGGTGCAGCGGCATTGCCGGCGCTGGCGGCGATCGGTGGGCTGCGGAGAACCGGCGGCGCGTCAGCACGCGCCGCGAGCCGTCCCCGACGCGATACCGCCTCGAGGATCACTCTCATCGGCATTTTGCTCTTGATCGTGGTCGGCGCGGTGCTCTACCAGCCCACGTTCGAACAGGTTGTCGGCGGTCGGGACCCGGTCACCTACGTGATCTCGGGGATCCAGCTCGGCCGAACCGGAACCTGGGTGACGCACGACGAGATCGTCACAACGGTCCCCGAGGAGCACCGCCTGCTGTTCCTCGGACCGGATCTCCGCGAAACCCGAGGGCACTGGTCTTCGCGCTTTCTCGGTTGGTACCTGATGGACCCGGATACCGGCCGGGTCGTCCCGCAGGGACTGCCGCTGTATCCGTCGGCGATCGCCGTCGGCTACCTGACTGCGGCGGTGCCCGGCGCGTTGCGGGTCAGCACGGTCCTGGCGATTGCCGCCGCCGTGTCGCTTCTCTTTCTCGGCGGCCGCATGCTGAGTGCGGAGGCCGGGTTGATCGCCGCACTTTTGCTGCTGGTATCCCCGGCCCAGGTCTGGTTCTCGCGCTTTGCGGTCGCGGAGAGTCTGACCCAGCTCTTGTTGGTGCTCGGCCTCTACGGCATGTTGATGCAGCGCCGGAGCGGCGGCTGGGCGTACGGATTGATGGCGGCGCTGGCATTCGGCATGTCCTGGCAAGGCCACATATGGACGGTCTGGTTGGTGCTGCCGTTGTTCGGCATCCTGGTGTTCGACCTGCTGAACGGCCGCGTCGATCGACGGGCGCTGCTGTCGTTCTGGGTACCGACCGTGGTGCTGGGCCTACAGGCTCTTCTCGTCTACTTCAGCGTGACAACGGCCTACCTGATGGGTGCCTACCGGGTCATTGCCTGGTCGTGGTGGGCGCTCATTCCGCTGATCCCCGGTGGCTTGATCCTGCTCGCCGCACTCTGGCGCCTGGGCCGCAGAGGCCCGGCGGACGGATCGCCCGCCGCCGCGGCGGCCGGCGGAGGAGTCGGCTGGCCGCGGCTGGGGGTGGCCGCGGTGGTGGTGGTCGGGGCGGCCTACGGGTACTGGGTGCGGCCCGTGGTTCAGAATGCGTGGCGCGCGGACTCGGTCGAGCGCCTGGCCCTGGCGGTCACGTTCGCGGTCTTCGCCCTCGGCGTCGTCGGTGTCGTCGCGTTGCTCGCGGACCGTCGTCGCGGCGAGCCGACCATTTGTGTGCTGG
>CBDUAS010000175.1:0-7554 GCA_965365185.1 uncultured bacterium
CCACGAACGGATGTTTCTCCGCCTGCTCTCCCGCTTCGCCGTCGCCTGGCTGTGCTTCGGCGCCTCACTCGCCGCCGCTGCCCACCAGGGCCCGGATCCCCAGGCGCAGCAAGAACGAGCTTCGCTGACGGGGGCCGTGCTCGACGGCGACGGCCAGCCGATGGCGCAGGCGCTGGTGCGGCTGTTCGGACCCAATCGTGCGCAACTCGGCCAGACGGACACCGACGGTGAGGGCCGCTTCCGCTTCGACAACCTCGCCGGTGGGCGCAACTACGAGCTCCGCGTCACGGTGCCGCCGTTTCGCGATCGTGTGCAGCTCGTCCAGGTCGCTCCGGGAGAAAACACCATTACGGTCGATTTCGCGGCGCAGATCGAGGAAAGCATCACCGTCACCGGCAATCGCGGACTGGTGCAGGACGAGACCAAGATCGCCGGAACCGTCCGCAGCTTGAACCTGGAGATCCTCGAAGAGCGGGCGCCGGACCTGTTGCCGCGCATGCTGTCGGAGGAAACCGGCATCATCGCGCAGCAGACGACGCCGGGTCAGGGCTCGCCCATCCTGCGCGGGCAGAGTGCCCAGGCGGTCCTCTACCTGCTCGATGGCATCCGCTACAACAACGCCACCTACCGCGCCGGGAACACCCAGTACCTCGCCTGGATTCCCGGGGCGGCGGTCGACGGCCTCGACGTTCAGCTCGGCCCCTCCGGTGTCAACTACGGCTCCGACGCCCTCGGTGGGGCGATCAACGTGTCGACGTCGCAGTTACCCGCGTTCGCATCGGCGACCCGCTGGGAGTGGCACGGCAGCGGTCGCGCGTTCTTCGAATCCTCCACCACCGGCGTCGGCGGGGAGGCAACGATCGGCGGTTCGACCGAACGCTTCGCCGGGATGGTCGTCGGCACCGGCGGCCGGCACCAGGAGCTGCGCGGCGGTCGCGGCGAGGACTCCCACAACGTGCTGACTCGTTACTTCGACCTGTCGCCCTCGACCGTCCAGGACATCCTCGGCAGTCGTATGGTCGACACCGATTACGGCACCGCCGGTGTTGCCGGCAAGGCCAGCTATCGTGTGCGGGATGCCGGTTCGATCACCGGCTTTTACCTGCGCAACGAGCAGTTCGACGTGCGCCGGTACGATCGGCTGCTCGGGGGTGAGGGTCGCCACATCGCGGCGTTCACGCCCCAGGTGCTGGATTTCGGGTACGCCCGCTATCAGGACGTCGTGCTCGACGACGTGTTCATCGAGACGACGTTTTCGCTCAATCGGCAGACCGACGGCCGCGAGGATCAGCGCTTTTCCGACAGCACGCTGCGCATCGAGGAGAACGCCGTCACCGCGTACGGCTACGAGTTCATGGCTTCCTCCAACGCTTCCGACCACCTCATCAGCATGGGCGCAGAGGTGTACGACGAGTACGTCAACTCGTTTCGCAACGAGCTCCGCGACGGGCAAGATCAGCCGGTGCGGGCGCGGGTGCCGGATGGCTCCCGGTACACCTCCCTCGGGGTCTTCGTGCTCGACGACTGGGCCGTGCTGGAGAACCGCATGCAGCTCACGGGCGGTGTGCGTTTTTCGTATTTCCGCGCCGCGACCAGCGCAGCGGACAACATCATCGACGGCGAGCCGGTGGTGCCCGACAGCGAGGAGAGCTTTTCCGACCTCACCTTCAACGTGGGCACCACCTACCAGATCTCCGACGAGGCGAGCGTATACGGACGTGTCGCCCGCGGTTTCCGCGCCCCCAGCCTGTTCGATTTTGCCGAGACCGGTCTGACCGGCGGCGGCTTCGAAGTCTCTCCGCGGGAGGCCGCGGACTTCAACGCTCTCGTCGGCGACTCTGCCGCCGCCGGCGCCGTGAGCACAGGATTACCCTGGACGGACCTGTCGGCGGAGCTGCTGTGGAGCTTCGAGGCCGGCTTTCGCTGGCGCGACGAGGCGACACGCGTCGATGTGGCGCTCTTCGACAGCGAGCTGACCGACAAGATCTCACGTCGGACGATGATCGTGCCCGGCAACGTCGTGGGCGAAACCATCGGCGGTCAGACGATCGTTGCCCAGGACGAGGTCGGCCGGATCTTCGTGGCCATCGATCCCGACCCCGTGGTCTCGCGCGCCAACCTCGACCGGGCGCGGGTCTGGGGCGTCGAGTGGATGCTCGAGCGCGAAATCAACCGCTCCATGCTGTTCATCTTCAAGGGCGGTGTGCAGCGCGGCCGTGAGCTCGATACGGGTTTCTGGTCGCGCAAGATCGCGCCCGACCACCTCGACTTCATCCTGCGCTGGAACCAAGCCGGCGGGCGCCTGTTCCTCGAGGGCGTGTTCATCGGCATGCTGGCGCAGGATCGCTTCAACCCGGCCGACTTCGAAGATGCCCGCATCGGCGCCTTCCGGGACGCCGGCGGCATTGCCACCTACTTCAACAACGGTGCTGTGGACCTCGGCGTGGTCCGCGACGGCATCTTGCTGCCCACCCAGGAGACTCTCGACGAGGTGCTGTTGCGGGTCCTCGGCCCGGGGCTCGCGGGAAACCCCCTCTTCAGCGAGACTCCCGCGTGGTGGACCCTCTCCCTGCGCGGCGGGTACACCCTGAACGCCGCGAACGAGCTGACGTTCTCGATCAACAACATCTTCGACCGCAACTATCGGCTGCACGGTTCGGGGTTCGACTCGCCGGGCTTCAGCGCCGTTGCCTCCTGGGTGGGGCGATTCTGAGGCGGCCACTGCGGTATTCTTGAACTTCCTGAACGCACAGCACTTGACAGGACCGGAAGGGCAGCCCGCCGGGTCCGCCATGGAGGATGGATCCATGTCCGTGACCGTCCGGATATCCTTACGCGCATTCCACGCTCCTGCCCTGCGGCTTCTTCTCGTTGCGGCGCTGCTTCCCCTGCCTATGGCTATACTCGCGGCGGCCTGCACCGGCGGAGGCGGTGAGGACCGGCTGCCGGCAAGCAGCCCCGGAGAAAGCGCCGAGGCCCCGCCCGGGCTAGTGGAAGGGCAGACGGGCGAGCAGGCCGAGGCTACGCGCAAGACGCTGTCGCGAACCGCATCCGGCACCCCCCTCGACGACCTCGACCTGATCCACGTTCCCTGGTTCGGCGATCTCGACGACATGGTCGAACGCGGCGTAATCCGCGTGCTCGTGCCGATGAGCAAGACGCTCTACTTTCTCGACGGTGCCGATCAGCGCGGTATCGCGTACGAGGCCATGAAGCTGTTCGAGGAGCAGCTCAACGAGACCCTCGAGCGCGGCCATATCAAGGTGCACGCGGTAATGGTGCCGGCGGCGCGCGATGAGCTCATTGACGGGCTCGTAGGTGGCTACGGCGACATCGCCGTCGGCAACCTGTCGATCACGCCGGAGCGCCTCGAGCTCGTCGACTTCTCCGACCCCATTGCCGGCGACGTGGCGGAGATCGTGGTTGCCGGGCCGGCGTCGCCCGCGTTGCGGACCCTCGACGACCTCAGCGGCCAGGAGGTCTACGTGCGAGCGTCGAGCAGCTACTACCAGAGCCTTCTACGCCTCAACGACCGGCTCCGCAACGAAGGCAAGGCGGAAGTAACGCTGACGGCCGCACCCGAGGTGCTGGAGGACGAGGATCTGCTGGAGATGGTGAACGCGGGCCTGGTGCCGATCGTGGTCGTCGACAACCACAAGGCGCGGCTATGGGCACAGATCTTCACCGACCTGGTGGTGCACGAGGACCTCGCCGTGGCCACCGGGCAGGAGATCGCCTGGGCCTTCCGCAAGGGAAGCCCGCAGCTCGCCACCGCCTTGAACGGATTCGTTGCCGATCACAGACAGGGCACGCTGATGGGCAACATCCTGATCAACCGCTACCTGCGCGACACCAAGTGGGCCCGCCGGGCGCTCGACGACGAGGGCCGGGCGCGGCTCCAGAGCCTCATCGCCATCTTTCGGAAGTATGGCGAGCAATACGACATGCCCTGGCTGTTGGTGGCGGCGCAGGGCTACCAGGAATCGGGCCTCGACCAGAGCGTCCGCTCGCCCGCGGGAGCCATCGGGGTGATGCAACTTCTGCCCGCCACCGCCGCCGACCCCAGCGTCGGCATCCCGAACATCGAGGAGGTCGAAAACAACATCCACGCGGGGGTCAAGTACCTGCGCTTCATCTACGACCGCTACTTCGCTGACGCCGCCGACATGGATGACGTCAACAAGGGACTGTTCAGCTTTGCCTCCTACAATGCCGGACCCGCCCGCGTCGCGCGTCTGCGAGGGAAGGCGGCAGACATGGGCCTCGACCCCAACCAGTGGTTCCGCAACGTGGAGATCGTCGCTGCCCAGGACATCGGCCGCGAAACGGTGCAGTACGTCAGCAACATCTACAAGTACTACATTGCCTACGAGCGCATCCTGATGATGGATCAGGCGCGACAGGGGTCCCGGGAGCAGGAACTCGGCTCGAGGTAGCAGCGGCTGAAATGCACCCCGGAGTGCCGGGCCGGCAGCAGGCAGGCTAGCGTCGTGAGCGCTCGCCGTGTTCTTGGGGGTGTTCGATCCCTGCCGCCAGGCGCGCCACTTGCTGCTCCGTCAAGATGGTGCTTCGGCGTTCGAGATAGCCCCGCCACGCCTCGCCGGCCGCGCCATTGAACGTCGTAGCGTCGGTAGCAGGCCGAGGATCCTCGATTTCCCCCAGCGCTACGTGGACCCGTGCCTGCGCCTCGCGGCAGGCATCGGTGAGGTCACGTCGCTGGCGCCGGCTGGTACCGGCCAGCCAGCTGATCCGGCGCAACTCCAGCCCGCAGGCCCGCTCGTCGAGCAGGGCCACGCCGTGGGCGGCATCGAGACTGGAATCGACGCCCCATTCGCGCGGCAAGCCGACGCGAAGGTAGGGGATGAGACGGTGGTCCTGGGCAAAGACGCCGTCAGGGTTCTCCGTCCAAACCCAGGCGTGGACCATCGTCAGCTCCGGACGGTCCTTGCTCCATTGCGTGCGGCCGCCGGCGATGCGGCGCTCGGTGAGCCAGCGCAGCAACGGCCTACCCTCCGTTGCCGTCATCGCGATCTTGATCATGTCGTGTACGTGCCAGGTGTCGTGGTCGCCGACGAATCCCTCCGGGATCGGGTCGTGCGGCGCCCGGTAGACGGTGTAGGCCACGCCGGTGAGCAGGTACTCGCCGTCGACCTCGAGGTACTGGAGCGTCGACGGCAAAGAAACGTCGAAAGGCCTGTCGACCAAATCCCGGCGCACCCAGTGCTCGCCCATGAGCGGGCCGTCCCCGGCAACACGCTCATAGCCCTCGTCTACCGCCACTCGATGGTCGCGAAACCGCGCGGTCGCCGCGCGTAGCGTTGCGAGCTGTTCGACGAGCTCCGGCGGGTATTCCGCCGCGTCGATCCACTGCGTGCCAGCGACGTGGCGGTGGTGCTGATTCCCCGGCAGGGGAGCCGAGCCGTGTGTGGCAGCAACGCTCAACGTCAACGTCAGACTTCCCGCCAACCCGGCGGCGAAGACCCGTTTGATCATGCCGTCCTCCAATTCTCGACCCGCTGCGTCAACCTGCCCACTGCTGCAAACGTAGGTGGGCCGCAAAGGGATTCGTCGGCGGCAGCACTTTTCCGTAAAGAACCGTAAGCGGGAGCAACGGCCCGCCGTCGTTCGCTCAGTCCGTGACCTGCACGATGACGCGACGGCTTCGCGGTCGGTTGTCGAAGTCACACAGCACGATCTGCTGCCAGGTACCGAGCGCCGGTGCACCGTCGATCACCGGCACGACGAGAGAAGGGCCGAGCAGCGCGGCGCGCACGTGCGAGTATCCGTTGCCGTCGCCCCAGCGGGCATCGTGATCGTAGTGCGCACCGGTCGGCGCCAGCTCGTTGATGGCGCGGGCCAGGTCGGCCAGAGCACCGCTCTCGAACTCGATGGTGGTGATCGCCGCGGTGGATCCAGGAGTGAACACCAGCACCTGGCCGTCCTGGATCCCGGATTCGGCCACAGCGCCGACGACGTCCGCGGTCAGGTCGTGGATATCGGTGTCCGGCGCCGTTTCCCGCGTCAGGCTTGCTCGAAAGACGGTCATGGTCTCCCCCCGGGTAACGTGATGGCGAAAGTCTCCCAGCCGGCGGCAATGGTGCGATCGATCCGTAACCGGCCGCCCCCGCCCCCCTCTGCGCTCAGAAACCGCCCGGTCGCGGAGATCAGGGCGACCGCGTCGCCGTCGCGGATACGACGGTCGACGGGCGCGCCCGTTACCGGGTCCGGATCGCCGACCCGCACCAGCGAGAAGACGCGCTCGCGGTCGAAATACCGGGGCCGCGTGACCAGACGTCCACCGCCGCCGCCCTCGGCGAGAACGTACTCCCCGCGGGCACGCAGGCTGACGAGGTCGCCGTGTTGCAGCTCGCCGCCGTTCCAGTCGACGAGCTGCAACAGAGCACCCGGCGCACCCTCTCCGAGGTCGGCCGAGAGCTCGGCGCGCGTTCCATCGCGCAAGCCGATGAACGGGCCTTCTTCGCTGGCGAAGAGCACGTCGTGTTCGCGAGCAAAGGGGGCGAACAATCGTGGCGTAGCGAAGATCAGCGGCACGTCGTCGAGCACCGCCTGCCGCTGCAAGGCCCGCAGCATTCTCAATGCTTCGCCGGGCGCTGCCGGCAGGCCGAGCCCTTCGTCGATCATGCCGTTGCAGTCGTTGTCGACACCGTCGACGACCTCGACAACATTCGGCCCCTCGCACACGGGCACCCGCTCCCATGTCGCGTTGTTACCCAGGTAGACCTCGGAGGCCTCGCCGGAAATCTCGACGCTGGCGAAGAAGGTATACGGTGAGGCACCGATGCTCACGGCAGGCAGCTCGAACGAGATCTCCTCGAGGGTATCGGGCTCGAGGTAGTACACCTCGCGCAGGGGCGGCCGTGGAAACGCGGTGGCGCGGTCGTGCACGACCTCGACGACAATGGCGCCGCTGACGACCCGCGGCGAATCGTTGTGCAGCAGCACCGTCAGCGCGGCCGGGAGCCCATTGCGAAGGGGCGAGGGCTCGACGCCGATGCGGACGAGGCGCAGGTCTGCCGGCGGCGGCTCGGGTGTCTCCTGCTCTTGCTCCTGTTGCTCCTGTTGCTGCTGCTGCTCCTGCTGCTCCTCTTGCTGCTGTTCCTGCTGCTGCTCACCGCGTTGCTGCAGATCCGGCCGCAACCGTAGCAGCTGCTGCACCACGCCGGGGCTCGGAGGTGGCGGCGAACCGCTGCGCACCACCGCGGCAGCCGGAGCAACGGCGCACGCCAGGGAAACGGCGAGGAGTAAGCGCCCTCGCGCCGGCCTGGATGCAATCAAGTCAACGGCCGGGGCGTGTCGGCACGTCCACCGTCGCCAGCGGCTCGGGACCGACGCCCGGCTGAAAGACCATGGCGATCAGCCCCGGCATGCGGTCGGTGATCACCTGATTGATGGACTCGATGACACCGGGAAGGTCCCGCCAGGAGCGGTCGATCTGCCAGAGCTGATCCTCGGTGGGCGGGCCGACGAAGCTCTGGATGGCGTTGCCGGCGCCGGCTCCCTGCCCCGCCTCCTGCAAGCTCTGCTGAATCTGCC
>CBDUAS010000176.1:0-7519 GCA_965365185.1 uncultured bacterium
CAGCCGCGACACCCAGCGGCCGACCAGCCCCCGCGGCGGTAAAGCGGGCCAGGTTGCGAGAGCCCTCAGCGCCCGCCGGGATGCGCGCGGACGCTACCTGCGGCCGACGCCGCCGCGCATTCCCCCGCGGCCGCTACGCCCGCCGCCGCCGCTTTCGCCTTCGTCTTCACCCTCTTCGTCCGCCGGCGCGGGTGCGGTCCAGAAGTCCGGCGAGCCCTGTGCCTCCGCGGCCATCTCGCCCTGAAACAGCGCCGCGTTGAACAGGATCCTGAAGTTGCCGAAGGGCTGCCCCCGCCATTGCGGCCGGAATCCGAGCAACACGATGTGACCGTCGCCGTGGTGCACGTCGACGCCGGCGGCGTAACCCTGCAGATGCTCCGCACCAAGAAGGTAACCCGACACCAGCGCCGAGCCCTGCTCCGGATATTTGGCAAAGACGGTCCCCTCGAACTCCTCGCCGACGGTGAACACAGGACCGCGGCCGACAAAGATCTTCGACTTCGGCTCCATGCCTGCCATCACCGGATGGTACGGATCTACCTCCAGCTCGAGAATCGAGCCGGCAAGGAAGAACTCTTCACTGTCGAGCCCGGCGACCACGTTCTCGAGCGGCACGTGCAACTCGTCGATGGCGAACATGCTGCTGTTGTTCAGGCAAACGAGAGTACCGCCTTCCCGCACGAAAGCGTCGATGATGCGAACTCCCTCGCGGCCAATGCCGCCGGCATAACGGGCCGGGACGCTGCCCGGGCGGCGGCCCTCGATCAGCGTGTTGGCGCCGAAGTCAGCCAGGACGATGACGTCGAAACGCTCGCGCAGACGGCCGGCCTTGATGTCAGCGGGGCGCACGGTGATCGGATCGAATCCGTACATCTCCAGCGCCCAGCGCGTCCAGCCTTCGTCCATGTTGCCGCCCCAGGGTCGATACAGGCCGACCCGAGGGCGTCCGAGGTCACCGCCGGCGGCGTTGCCGCGGCGCGCCTGCAGGGCGAAATCGCGCACCCATCCGTTCATGGTGGACTCGTCGACGCCGCTGATCTCGTAGCTGCCACCGCTGCCACCGTGCCCGTCGGCACCCGCGGTTCCGGCGCGAAAACGCACCTGCCCACCCGCGGCGAGTGCCGCGTTGACGGCCTTGAAGGCGTTGTTCTGCGACGGATCGAGGATCAGCGCGTTGCCCGACCCGGCGACGGTGCCCTCGGGCGGACGGATTCCGGCCGCCGCCCCGACGCTGTCGAAACCGACCCCGGGAGCGCTGTCGAACGGCGCCGCGTCCTGGTCGGCGTCCCAAGGCGTCGGGGTCCCCTGCACCGGCTGCATCGCCGTACGAACGGCGTCGTCGAGCGGGCTTGCGGCCTCGACCACGCGTACGCCCATCATGTACGGCAGCGTCCAGCCGGCGACGTCGTAGGGCTGGTCCGGAGGCCCCTCGGGGAACTGCCGCAGATCGGGATATTCCTGAATCGCGAAGAGCTGGCGGACGAAGTTGGCGAACGGCTGGTTCATGGGGATAACCCAGGTGCCGGCTGCATACTCGATGCCGTCGTGCAGGACGGGTGCGCTGAGCTGGTGCACCTCGATGCCGTTGAACGCCAGCCGTCGCAACAGCTCTACCGCGGCGACCGGGTCGCGCTGCTCTTGCGGCACGAAGTACGCGTACGGCGGGTCCTGGGTGAACTGGGCAACGACGTCGCGACCCGCCTGGTAGCGGTTGTACAGCACGTCGTACTTGTACTTGGCGGCGAAGTCGAGCACCGAAAACGACGCCGTGACCATGTAGTCGACGGCGTCCCGCAGGCGCCACCAACCGCCCGGCCAGGGGCTGGCGTAAAGTGACTCGGGTCGGAGATCGCGGCGGCTGGCTGGAAAATCGTTGACGGTGTAGAGCCGCGGCGTGGCCCAGCCCGCCGCCGCCGTCTCGGTGAGGAACGACGCCACGTTGTGGAAGTTGTTGGCGTGGTCGAGAAACCCCGGGTACCAGTTGTCGAACCCGGTGCCCATGTGCGTGGCGCCGACCTGGCCGCGCTCCTCGAGGGCCTGTGCCATCGACATGCCGAGCATGTTGACCGTCCGCCACATGAGCGGATGCACGTGAATCGAGACCGGCTCGGCGAACGGCGGAATCCAGATGCGCGTCGGAAAGGGCGACGACTGGTGGTGGTTGTAGAGAATCTGCGGTTCCCACGAGCGCGTCACGCGGGTCACCGTGCGCGACTCGATCATGTTGATCGTGTAGCCGTCGCGATTGTTGTCGTGGCCGACGTACTTCTGGTAGAGCTCGGGCATGCCCGAGGTCTCATACGGCGTACCCAGGTTCTGCCGATACCACTCGGCCACCATGTTCTGCCCGTCCGGGTTGATGGAGAACCAGAGCACGAGCACCACGTTGTCGAGTATGTCGGCGATCTCCGGGTCGTCATCACCGCTGATCAGGTCGTAGGCGAGCTGGATGGTGTGCTGCCCGTGCGCCACCTCGGTGGAGTGCAGGCCGCCGTCGATGTGCACGATCGCCTTGCCCTCACGAGCGAGAGCGCGGGCGTCCTCGTCGGCCAGGCCCTCGGGATGCGCCAGGCGCAGGGAGATCTCGCGCAGGCGGTCGATATTGGCGAGGTTTTCCGCCGAGGAGATCAGCGCCAAGTACCAAGGGGCGCCGAAGCTCGTCTCCCCGACCTCGACGAGCTGCAGACGATCGCTGGCGGCTTCGAGTCGGCGAAAGTAGTCCAGCGACTCGTCGTAGCTGGCGAGGAAGAAATCGGCGCCGACGGGCTGGCCGAGCACCGACTCGGGCGTCGGAATCGCTTGCGCGGCTGCCGCGTGTCCGTGGGCAAACGGCACAGCGGGGAGCATCAGCAGGATCGTGCATACCAAAGGTCGCAGAACGTGTGTGCGCATCGAGTGTCCTCGCGTCGGGAATAACGATCTGTACGGCGGAGAGTCTACTCCCGTTCGATCGTCACTGCTGTCCCGTAAACGAGGATCTCGGCAACGTTCGCCATCACGTACGACGTGCTGAAGCGCACGCCGATCACGCCGTTGGCTCCGAGGTTGCGGGCTTCCTCGATCATGCGGTCAAGGGCCTGCTCGCGGGCCTCGGCGAGCATCTTGGTGTAGTCGGTGATTTCTCCGCCGACGATGCTGCGCAGCGTGGCCATGATGTCGTGACCGATGTGTCGCGCCCGCAACGTGTTGCCGCGCGCCAGCCCGTGGGACTCCACGATTCGGTAGCCGGCCACGTCGCCGGTCGTCGTCACGATCATCGATTCACCTCGCGGTAGCGTTCGCCGCGGTACTTGGTCAGCACCTCACGGCCGATGGAGACGAGCAGTACGATAACCCCGGCGAGCGTGGCACCGATACCGAGCTTGACGACAAAGGGCTCGGCGGGGTCGAGGAAGAAATCCTGAAGCAGAGCCCAGCCGCCGTACGCCAGCAGAATGATCACGCCGGCCGACAGCAGCAACCAGCCGGTCGAACGTTCGAGACGGCGGTAGATGGTCTCCCAGGCCATGTCCACGTCCAGAACCGGCAGCTCCTCGTTGACCATTTCGTCCGTCACCTCCGCGAGCCGGCGAAAGTCCTGCTCTTCGCGGCGGCCGCGCACGCAAACGGCCAGGTGGTCCTCCCGCCGACGCGCCTCCCCGGCCGCGAGCTCGTTGTCGATATGGGCCATGATGAGCAGTCGAGCGCTCTCGCAGCTCAAGACCGGCCCGCCGCCGCCCGTCGGCAGCGGCCTGTCGTTACCGGCGTTCATGTTTCATCGTCTCCAGCAATGGTCTTCGTGTCCCGGTCCACGCCGATGAGCGTGGGGTCGAGCTTCTCGAGGGCCTTCTTCAGCCGTCCTCGGGCGCGATACAGGCGCGAGGCGACGGTGCCGCTGCCGATTCCCAGCGCCTCTGCCAGCTCGTCGTAGCTGTAACCCTCGATGTGCTTGAGTACCAGAATCTCTCGGTCGTCGTCGTCGAGCTCTGACATCGCCCGACGCATCAGGTCGGCGACCCGACGACGCTCCGGTGCAGGCGAGACGGCGGCCCCCAGGACCCAGTGGCCGGGTCTTTCTGCCGCCGCCCGCGAGCGCGCGGCAGCCCGCCTTCGCGTACGCAGGTACACTTTGCAGCGGTTCATCAGGATGCCGCGCATCCATGGGTAAAATGGGCGCCCGAGGGTGAAGGTGTCGAGGGCTCGGTAGGCGGCGATGAAGGCCTCCTGCACCAGGTCCCGGGCTTCCTCCGCGTCGCCCACGACCGCCCGAGCAACCCTCACGAGGCGCGCAAAATAGGCATCCACGAGCGGGCGGAATGCCTCCTTGCGCCCCTGCTTACAGAACTCCAGGGCCTGCTGCTCTGCCGCAAACTCCATCGGGCTCCAACCTGCCGGTACGCCGCCGGAATCCTCGGAGGGTTCCGGCTTTGTCGAGTCAGGATCGGTTGTTCTGCCCTTCATATGCCGGTGCCGGGTCGTTTCTGCGGGTGAAATTCGCGACTCTCCGCGCCGCCTGCTCGCTGGACCGCACGGACCCGGCGCGCCTCCCGGCGGAACCGCGTGCGCCGCCAGTCCTCAGCACGCAAGGGCGTCGGCGAGCCACTCGATCGGGTGGCGTCCCGGGCGGCCGGTACCGTGCAAGACCTGTTGCCGGCAGGATACGCCAGAAACGACAATGCCGGCGTCGGGTGTATCGCGCACGGCGGGGAACAGCACCCGCTCGCCGATCGCCATCGAGAGATCGTAGTGCTCCGCCTTGTAGCCGAACGATCCCGCCATCCCGCAACACCCGGCATCCAGCGCCGCGGGCTCGTAGCCCGGGACCCAGCGCAACAGGTCGAGCGTCGGCCGCGTACCGACGGCAGCGTTCTGATGGCAATGGCCGTGGACCAGCAAACGCCGGGGCGTTTCCTCGATCGCCAACCCCAGGGGCGTGGCGCCGGATTCGCCGTCGTCGGCTGCTGCCTGCAGCAGCAGCTCCTCGACGAGAAACGCGCGGTTCGCGACCCGCTCGGCGTTGCGGTTGCCGGGCAACAGGTCCAGGTAGTCCTCCCGCAACATCAACAGGCACGACGGCTCGCAGCCGACGATCGGGACGTCGCGGGATGCGTAGCTGGCCAGCCGCTCGACGTTGATCTGGGCGTTCTGCTTCGCCTCGGCCGCCAAACCGTTCGAAAGCATCGGCCGTCCGCAGCAAACCTTGGGCGCCAGGATGACCTCGTAGCCGGCCGCTTCCAGAACACGGACGGCAGCCCGGCCGACGTCCGGATAGTTGTGGTTCATGAAGGTGTCGTGGAACAGCACCACCGGGCCGCGTGCCGGCACCGCGCCGCGGTTGCCGGGTGCCCGGGCGTGAAACCACGCCTCGAAGGTCTGGCGCACGAACGGCGGCAGCGGGCGCCGTGCCGACACACCCAGGACGCGCTCGTTGATCCATCGCGCCGGAGCCGCGTTGGCCACCCAGTTGGACAGCGGGGCGAAGCGCGAAGCCACGCGGCTGGTACGGGCGACGCCACCAAAGAAGCGCGCCCGCCTCGGCGTGCCGTGAGCATCGTAGTACTGCGCCAGGAATTCGTACTTGAGCTTGGCCATGTCGACACTGCTCGGGCACTCGGCCCGGCAACCCTTGCATTCCAGACACAGGTCGAGAACCTCGTGCAGGCCGTGGCTGCTGAAGTCTGTTTCCGGGACGGCCCCCGAGATCACCGCACGCAGGGCGTTGGCGCGACCGCGGGTGCAGTCCTTCTCCTGACGCGTGGCCTGGTACGAAGGACACATGGTGCCGCTGCCCGTCTTGCGGCACATGCCGTTTCCGTTGCACATCTCGATGTGCTGCGCCATGCCGCCTTCGCGTGAGAAGTCGAGATAGCGCTCCGCGGCGACGACCCGATAATCGGCGCCGTAACGCAGGTGGGTGTCGATGAGGTAATCGCCGTTGTCAGGCGGCGTGGCAGCACCTTCGGGCCGCTCCAACGACCGCCGGGCGGCCTCCTCGGTGCCGAACGGATCGCAGATGTTGCCGGGGTTCAGGCGACCCTCCGGATCGAACGCGGTCTTGATGGCGCGAAACGCGCTGTAGATCTCGTCGCCGTAGAAACCGGGAAGGTACTCGGTGCGGGTGCGCCCGTCGCCGTGCTCGCCCGAAAGCGAGCCGCCGAACTCCACTACCAAGTCGCGCATCGAATCGGCAATGGAGCGCAGCTTGGCCACGTCGCCCGCGTCCTTGCAGTTGATGAGCGGGCGGAAGTGCAGGCAACCGACGGAGGCGTGACCGTAGAAGCCCGCCCAGGTGTCGTGGTCCTCGACCACTTGCTGCAAACGTTGGACGTACTCGGGGAGCCGGTCGACCGGCACCGCCGTGTCCTCGACGAAGGCGATCGGCTTGGCGTCTCCTTTCACCGACATCAGCAGCGAGAGTCCGGACTTGCGCACCTCCCAGACGTCGGCCTGCGCCTTTGCCGATTTGGCGGCGTGGAAACCGTATCCGAGGCCGGCGGCGTCGAGCCGGCGGTGCATGGCGTCGACCTGCTCGGCGACCTGAAGCCGGTCGTCACCGCTGTACTCGGTGATCAGCACGGCGCCGGGCTCTCCGTGCACGAAGCCGGTGAGCGGCCCGAGAACAGGGTGGCCGCGGGCCTGGCGGATCACGAGCTCGTCGATCAGCTCGACCGCACTGGGCCCTGTGGGCACGATCTCCCGCGCGGCTTCCATCGCGCTGACCAGGTCGTCGAACTGAGAAACCAGGAGCGCACGGGCCGCAGGCAGGCGCACGAGGGCCACCTTCGCCTCGACGATCGTCGCCAGCGTCCCTTCGGAACCGATGATCAGGTGCGCCATGTTCCGGGGACCGTCACGCAGCAGGTAATCGAGGCTGTAACCGCAGACGTGGCGCATGATCTTCGGGTAGCGCGCGCGCACCGCGTCGGCGGAGCGCTCCAACGCCGCCGCCACCGTGCGGTAGATGCGCCCCTCGATGCCGTCGAGCTTCTGCTTCGCCTGCATCCCGGCGGCGTCGATCTGGCCGAAGACTGCCTCGGTGCCGTCCGCGAGCAGGCAGCGAACTTCGAGCACGTGATCGATCGTCTTTCCGTAAACGATCGAGTGGGCCCCGGCGGAGTTGTTGCCCAGCATGCCGCCGAGCGTGGCGCGGGCGGCGGTTGCCGTGTCCGGGCCGAAGTCCAACCCCCACTGCGCAACGTCGGCGCGCAGGCGCTCCTGCACGACGCCGGGCTGCACCCGAGCCCAGAGCTCTTCGTGGTTTACCTCCAGGACGGCGTCCATGTGCGCCGACAGGTCCAATACCAACGCCTCGTTGACCGTCTGCCCCTCGAGGCTGGTGCCGCCGCCGCGCGGTAGCAGCGGCAGACGGCGGTCCGCAGCGTACTCGATCGTGGCGCGGACGTCGTCTTCATCGCGCGGCACGACCGCGGCAAGCGGCATCGCCCTGTAGATGCTGGCGTCGGTGCTATAAAGAGCGCGGCTCATCGGATCGGCGGCGACCCGGCCGCGAATGCGGCTGCCCAGCTCGTGCGCGAGATCG
>CBDUAS010000177.1:0-7516 GCA_965365185.1 uncultured bacterium
CGAGATCGCCGTGGCACTGGTGCTACTGATCGCGGCCGGCTTGATGCTTTCGAGCCTCGCGGCGCTTCTGGCCATCGATACGGGGTTCAACGAGGAGAACCTGCTGGTCTTCGAGTACTCGATTCCGCGCGACAGCGCCGCGGCCGAGAACCCGGCGGCTTTCCATGAGGAGTTCTTCAACCGAGTCCGGGCACTACCCGATGTCGAGGCCGCGGCAGGTGGGTTGGCACCCCTTCGCGGTTATCACTGGTCGATCGTCGGCGTTACCCGTGCCGGCGATCGGGTGTTCTCCGAAGGCGACGCCGCTGCCGTCGGTATCCAGACGATAACCGACGATTACTTCGTCACACTGCAGACCCCCGTGCTCCGCGGGCGCACGTTCGACGCGCGCGATCAGGCAACGAGCCCGACGGCGTTCGTCATCAACGAGTCCGCCGCCGACCAGCTCTTCGGGGACGCCGACCCGGTCGGCCGGCCCCTTGCCGTCACCTACGGACCCACGGCGGATGGGCGGCCCGGCGAGGTCATCGGTGTCGTGGCGGACGTGCTCTACGACACTCGCGAGAAGGGCACCATGCCGGAGGTCTACCTGCACCAGCGGCAAAACCCCGAGGGCGATCTGCAGGCCATCGTGCGAACGCGGGGCGAGCCTTTCGACGTAATCAGCGAAGCTCGCGCGCTCATGGCCTCCCTCGATCCGGATCTGGCCATCCACGGCGTCACCACTGCCGACGCGTTGGCAGCGTCTCAGGTAAGCGATACGCGCGTGATCATGCAGCTTCTCGCCGCCTTCGCGGCCATGGCCGTGTTGCTCGCCGCCGTAGGAATCTGGGGGGTCGTCAGTTACGCCGTGGTACAGCGCCGGCGAGAGCTCGGCATTCGCATGGCGCTGGGCGCCCGCAGCGAACAAGCGGTCGGCCTGATCCTGCGGCACAGCGCCGTCACCGCCGTCGTCGGAACCATCGTCGGCGCGTTGGCGGCGATGGGGCTGACCCGTTACCTCGGATCCCTGCTCTACGAGATCGAGCCCGGCGACCCGAAGGTGCTCTTCGCCGGCGCCGGGATACTCCTGGCGGTTGCCCTGCTGGCTGCTTGGTTCCCCGCCCGGCGCGCGACGCACGTCAACCCCGTAGAGGCGCTGCGCAGCGAGTGAGACGACGACACCGACGTCCGTTCAATCGCGCAGCCGCGCCGACGACCGCCAGGACCTGAAGCCGCCGGAGAGGTTGCGGATGCTGCGCCCCCGCTGTAGCAGGGCGCGGGTGGCATAGTAGGCGCGCTGGCCCACCGCACAGTACACCCAGATATCGCGGTCCTCTGGCACCTCTTCGAGACGACCCCGTAGCTCCCCCAACGGTATGTTCACCGCTCCCTCGACGTGCCCCTTGCGGAACTCGTCAGGGTCTCTGACGTCCAGAAGCCAGACATCGGCCGGCTGCAGATCGCGCCAGTGCGCGATGGGATGGTCGCCGCGCAGCACGTTGGCGGCAATCATGCCGGCGAGGTTGACCGGATCCTTGGCGGCGCCGAACTGGGGCGCGTAGCAGAGCTCCGCCTGCTCGAGATCGAAAACGGTGGCACCTTTCTGGATCGCCATGGCGATGACGTCGACGCGGCGCTCGGCGCCGCGCTCCCCTACGGCCTGCACGCCGAGAACGCGGCCCTCGGGGCGGGAGAAGATCAGCTTCATGTGGATCGGCTTCGACCCCGGGAAGTAGCCCACGTGATGACCCGGGTGGAGGTAGATGACCTCGAAGTCGGTGATGCCGGCTCGCTGCAGCGCCTTCTCACTCGCTCCCGAGGTGGCGACGACGAGCTCGAACACGCCACATACACTGGTCGCCTGTACGCCGCGGAAGACCGCATCACGGCCGAAGATGGCATCGGCGGCAACCCTCCCCTGGCGATTGGCCGGGCCGGCAAGGGCTACACACGTGTGCTCGCCGGTGACGATGTCCTCGACCTCGACGGCGTCGCCCACCGCGTAGATATCGGCGTCGGCCGTACGCATGGATTTGTCCACGACAATCCCGCCGCGCGCCCCGATCTCCAGCCCGCAACCTTCCGCCAGCGAGGACTCGGGGCGCACGCCGATCCCGAGGATGACCATGTCGGCAGCGATCCGGGATCCGGATTGGGTCTCCACCTCGATGCCGCCATCAACCTCCGCAAATCCCGACACGGCATCGCCGAGAACCAGATCGACGCCATGGGAACGAAGATGCTCTTCGACCGGAAACGCCATCTCCGCGTCGAGCGGCGGCATCACCTGCTCGAGCATTTCCAGGACCGTCACGTGCAGCCCGCGGCGACGCAGATTCTCCGCCATCTCCAGCCCGATGAACCCGGCACCCACGATGACGGCCCGCTCAGCGCCCTGACTCTCCACCCATTCGCGGATGTGGCGACTGTCCGGAATCGTTCGCAGAACGAAGATTCCGGGGAGGTCGATGCCGGGCCAAGGCGGACGCACCGGGCGGGCGCCGGGCGACAGGATCAGCTTCGAGTACGGCTCCTCGTAGGCGCGCCCGCTGTCGAGATCCACGACCTCGATGCGCTTGTTCTTCCGGTCTACGCGGGTGACCTCGTTGCGCGTGCGCACCTCGATGTCGAAGCGGGTCTTGAACAGCTCCGGGGAGGCGACAACGAGATCTGATTCTTCTTTGATGACATCCCCGACGTAGTACGGCAGGCCGCAGTTGGCGAACGAGACGAAGTCCCCGCGATCGAAGATGATGATCTCGCACGTCTCGTTCAGCCGGCGGGCCCGCGCCGCCGCCGAGGCTCCGCCGGCAACGCCGCCGACGATCAGAATGCGTTCGATGGATTCTTGCGACACGACTTGTCTCCGCGTTGACGGGCTGCGCCCGAGCCCCACCTTGCAGGGTCAGGAAGCGGCCGTCCCGGACCGTGGCTACCGGGCGCGACCGAGCATTGATGATAGCGCCAGAGAGCGACCCGCGATGGCCGATGCAGCGATGCGGCGCCCGGCGGGTAAAATGGTGTGCTCCCCACCGAATCGACGAGTCACCGTGGAGCCCCCGTCATGCAGCGCTTCCTCGTTTTCTGTGCGATCGCCGTTGTTGCCGTCATGCCGCCGCCCGCAACCGGGCAGGGGGTGCAAGATGAGCTCACCCGCCGCTTCGACGAAGCATTCGTCGCTTGGGACGAGGGCGAGTACATCCAGGGGATTGAAGGATTCCTGGCAATCCTCGCCGCCCCGGGTGGCGACCGTTTTCTGGAGGACATCGCACTGATCACCGGTGAGCTGTACGTGACTCGCGAGATCGCGCCGGACGGCTTCAACGTCCGCCTCAGCCCCGACGGCTCTTTCGCCGCCTACGAGACGCGCGGCCCCGGTGGGGTCACCACACACGTCACCCGCATCGACGGCGGGCAGACGCTCGAAATCGACGGTTCGGGGCTGATCTTCTCCCCGGTGGGCAATCGCGTGGCGTATCTCGCGGTCGATGCCTCCGACGAGCTCGCTGCCGCGCGATCGCGGCTCGAAGCGACCGATGCCGCGGATCGCGAGGCCCTGCGAGAGGCGCAGCAGCGCGTCCGCGAGCTGCAGATCGCCGCGACGCACATCGAAGTTCTCGACCTCGAATCCATGGGCGGATCGGGCCGGGCGCTCGATATGGGCACCTTCACGGAAGCCGGAATGACGTTCAGCCACGACGGCGAGACGCTGTATGCCGCCGGCGCGTGGGAGGGCACCGTCGACGCCAACGACATCGTAGGTATTTCGCTCGGCCAGCAGGCCGTCGACCCCTGGCTGATCAACGATCTGCCGGGATACAAGGCGGACCCGGTCGCCGTGCCGCGCGGCAGGTATCTGCTCTACACCATTCCGAGGGTGTCGCCCCTGCCGCGGGCGACCGGGGCCGGGCCCTTTCGCGGGGGGCGCGGCACGCCCGGCGGCGCCGCTAACGGCCGCTTTGCGCTCGTTGATCTGACGACGACCGCAACCTGGGAGGTCGAGGGCAACGACCCCGTGGTGTCCGCGGACGGTTCGACCGTCGCGTTCACCCGTCGCGAGGAAGCAGAGACGGTGTTCGCGGTGATGGATGTCGCCGTCGACCCGCAGCCGCGCGAGGTTTTCCGCTCCGGCCACCCCGTAGGCACGTTCGCGATCTCACCCAGCGGCGACCGCCTGGTGACCCAGATGCGTCTGCGGGAGGACTGGGAGCTCTTCCTCATCGACACGCGGGCGACGGAAAACCCGGCGTCGCCGACGCCCGCCGCGGCGACCGGAGAAGCCACGAGGCTGACCACCGAGATCCAGCACGACCTCGCGCCCCGCTTCCTCGATGAGGACACGATTCTTGCAGCCGTCGGCGAGGGCCGGCACCGGCGCTCGTACCTGTACAACGTGAATGCGCTCGATCGGACGCGCCTGTTCCACAACAACACCGTGCGCACCATCGCCCCCGAGTACGAGTGGGACCAGAGCGCCGACGGCAATCGCGTGTTGATACTCTCCGAGCGCGATGGCGACACGGTGTCGCCGGAGCGCGCCGTCTACCTCGTCGACCTGACCCGCAAGGTCGACAAGGCCGCGGTCGTCGATCGCCTGCGGTCGAACCTGCAGCGCGAAATGTACCTGCGCGCCGAGGGCCAGCGCATGTTCGCCCCCATCGCTGCGCAGGTGCGCGACGCCGTGTCGAGGGTGTCGATGTCGCGACTGTACAAGTACCAGAAGGACCTCTTCGACTTCGGTTCGAAGAACATCACCCGACGGGGGAACGCTGCGGCGCGCGAGTATCTGTACGACGCCTACGCCGCCTTCGGTTACGAGCCGGCGCTGCAGTGGTTCGAGGCGCAGGCGCGTGGCTCTGATGAGCCCATCCGCACCGCCAACGTGCTCGCCAGGCTCGAAGGCACCGAGAACCCCGAGCTCATCTATGTAGTCTCGAGCCACTTCGACTCGACCGCCCGCGGTCCCGGCGCCGACGACAACACTTCAGGCACGGTGATGCTCCTCGAGACCGCCCGCGTACTGGCACGAATACCGCTACCGTACACGGTGATCTTCGCCTCCTTTACCGGAGAGGAATCGGGGTTGCTCGGCAGCCGCGAGTTCGTGCGCCAAGCGGTGGAGAACGGCGACAAGATCGTCGGCGCTCTCAACAACGACATGATGGGCTGGGCCAACGACCATCACATCGACAACACCATCCGTTACTCCAACGACGGAATCCGCGACCTGCAGCACGCCGCCGCGATGCTGTTTTCCGACCTCGTCACTTACGACGCGCGCTACTACAAGAGCACCGATGCGGCCGCCTACTACGACGCCTACGGCGACATCGTCGGCGGATTCGGTTCCTACCCGGTCCTGGGCAATCCCCACTATCACCAGGATCACGACGTTCTCGAGACCATGAACCACGAGCTGATTCGCGAGACCACCCGGGCCAACGTCGCCGCGATCATGTTGCTGGCCTCGAGCCCCACGCGCGTCAGCGGGCTGCGCATAGCGTCGCGCGACGGCGACACGGTTGACCTGGACTGGGACCCGAGTCCGGAACACAGCGTCTTCCAATACCTGCTGCGGGTGCTGCGGCCCGCGCCCGACGCCGAGGCCGAGGAGTACGTCGTCGAGTACCCCGGCGCCCGCATGGAGGACATTCCCGATGGCACGCGGATCTCCGTCAAGGCAGTCAGCGAGCGCGGCCTGAGCGGCTGGGATTGGGCCCACGTCGTGATCGGGCGGTAAATCCGGCGGTCTCAGACGGGGATCCACGGGCTGCCGATCCCTTGGCGCTCCGGCTGCCGCGCTCTGCGCGTCGACGGAACGAAACAAACGGGACCGCGTCGTAGTAAAAAGAAGTGTGGCCGCGCTGTGCCCTCGCCGCGACCGCCCGGCGTTCTCGGTGCGCCTGCCGGGCTCTCTCGACGGGCCGCCCGACGCCTCGGCGAGGTCGCTCGCAGGCCGGGATTGCCATCCCCTCGACAGACCGCTCCCCGCGATGCGGAGGGAAGCATGGAAACGCTGCTGCAGGACGTCCGCTATGGCGTCAAGCTCCTGTGGAAGGACAAGGGATTCGCCGTCACCGCGGTCTTGACGCTGGCGGTGTGCATCGGCGCCAACACCGCGATCTTCTCCGTCATCAACACGATCCTGCTGCAACCGCTGCCCTACGAAGACGCCGCGCGCATCTCCGTGCTGTACAACGCTTACCCGAACGCGGGATGCGATCCTTGCGGCGCGTCGGTGCCCGACTACTACGACCGCATGGAGCAGACCGACACCTTCGAGATCCTGTCGATGCACAACGGCGCCAATCTCACGGTCGGGCTCGAGGGTGAGACGCCCGAGCGTGTCCAGGGCCTGGGCGTGACGCCCTCTTTCTTCCGCCTGCTGCGCGTCGAGGCTGCCCTGGGACGCACGTTCAGCGACGAGGAGGCGGAAGTCGACGCAGAGCGCACAGTGCTGTTGACCCACGCCGCCTGGCAGCAGTACTTCGCCGGCGACGAGGAGGTCGTCGGGAAGGACCTGCGTATCAACGGAGCCCCGGCGACGGTGATCGGCGTGCTCGACGAGTCCTTCGAGTTCGTCAGCCCGGACATCCGGCTGTACGTGCCCCTGGCGTTCGACGAGCGGCAGAAGTCGATCAACGGCCGGCACAGCAACAACTGGCAGATGCTCGGTCGTTTACGCCCGGAAGCCTCGATCGAGCTGGCGCAGCAACAAATCGACGCGATCAACGATCGCAACATGGAGTTGTTTCCGATGTTCCGCGACCTGCTCGCCGACGCCGGGTTCCGCACCGTGGTAATGCCCTATCAGGATTTCCTGGTGCGTGACATCAGCGGCACGCTGTACACCCTGTGGGGAGGTGTGGCGTTCGTCCTGATGATCGGCTTCGTGAACATCGCCAACCTGGTGATCGTGCGGGCCGACCGACGGGCCACAGAGCTGGCCACACGCATGTCGCTGGGCGCCGGCCGCGGACGAATGGCGCGGCAACTGCTTACCGAAAACGTCGTGTTGGCGGCTGCCGGTGGCGGCCTGGGCCTGCTCATCGGCTACTGGGGCCTGGGGCTGCTTCGCGGCCTGGGGCTACAGGATATTCCGCGCGGCAACGAGGTAAGCATCGACGCCACCGTGGCCGCTCTGACCCTTGCAGTGGCGACGCTCGTCGGCGTGATGCTGGGGTTCATACCGCTCGCCAGCGTGGCCCGCGGCGACCTGAGCTCGGTGTTCCGCGAAGGGGGCCGGGCGAGCACAGGCGGTCGCGGAGCGGCGCTGGTGCGACGTGCTCTGGTGGCGGCGCAGGTAGCGTTCGCCCTGATCCTTCTCGTTGGCGCGGGGCTGCTGCTGACCAGCTTCCGGCAGATCCTCGCCATCGACCCGGGCTTCGAGCCCGACAACGTCATGACGGGTCGCGTAACGCCGCGGACCGACCGCTACCCGGAAATCGAGGATATCCGAAGCCTGTCGGAGCGGGTCGTGGAGGAATTGCGCGGGCTGCCGGGCGTGCAGAAGGTCGGTGTGGCGGGCGGCAGT
>CBDUAS010000178.1:0-7479 GCA_965365185.1 uncultured bacterium
GCGCGTATCAAGCTGTTTCCGATTGCAACAATGACAGGAAAGTCAGTTACAACAATGGCTTAGGGACGAAATCTTGCCCGGACATTACGACGTGATAATCCTCGGAGGCGGTGCCGCCGGGTTGTTCTGTGCGGCTACGGCCGCGGCGCGTCCAGCGCATGTTTGCTCCCGGGCATCAGCGAGAGCCCCGACCCTCGCCGGCTATCCGATCGGCACCAGCGTATCACCCTCCGCGGCTTCGCCCTCCACGACACGGCAGATCGAGGATTGGCC
Source organism: uncultured bacterium (assembly GCA_965365185.1). Classification (GTDB taxonomy): domain Bacteria; phylum Acidobacteriota; class UBA890; order UBA890; family UBA890; genus CBDCGW01. The sequence continues at coordinate 274 of CBDUAS010000178.1, forward strand.
GAGAACCTGGGTGACTTCGAGCACACCCACTCGCTCGGTGATCCGATCGAGCACATTGCCGCTGGCGTCGGTGATCTCGTCGACGACGCGCATGACCTCGTAGCGCTGCCCGACGGTGACGCCGAAGTTCTCGCCCTTGTCGATGTAGAAGCTGTCGTCGCGCGACCCGACGATCGAGGCCGGCGGCACGGGGGGCTGGATGGAAGCGAGCGAGTCGGCCTCATCAGCGATCTTCTCGACGATCTTCTCCACGGCCGGCCGCAGGGCTTCTGCCGCCAGGCCGGCGTCGTAGTCTTGATAAGCTCGGACGCCGCCGGCCCGGACGCCGCCGAGGCGCTTTTGCCCCTCGGCCTCGTCGGCAAACAGGATCTCCGCCGTGTTCACGTCGATGAGGCGCACGTCGAGCATGCTCTCGGCCTCGGAGTACTCGACACCGAAGCCGCCGATGCCGCCGCCCTTCGTGTCGATCGAGAACTTGGTGATCGAGCCGGTGATCATCACCTGCACACCGAGAATCCTGCCGATCTCGGCGGCCTGAGAGGGAACCACGCGGCCGCTCTGGCCGAAGTCCTGCTCGGCCAGAATGGCGTTGATCTGGGCGCGCTCGACAACGCTGAACTTGCCGGTCTGGAAGAGCTGGGTGACGAGCTCGTCGGCGGCGGCGTAGCCGAGATTGTTGCCCCAGTAGGACCAGGAGCTGTTGTTCTCGAACCCGATGACGGCGACACGGACCTTGTCCTGGGCCGGGATCGGCCCGGGGACGGCGACGGCAACCGTCGAGATCGCGGCAGCGGCGACGACGAGGAGGAGAGCGAAAGCGAGACGCGAGTTGCCCATTTCAACCTCACGGAAAAACAGGATGAACCCGGGCCAAGCCCGGGTGTAGATTCGCCTACGGTAACGAACGCGTTCGACCCACTTCAACAGCTATCGCTACAAATGAGCGAAACGGATCTCACCGGGCGCCATCTCGGCGGCTACCGCATCCTTCGCAAGCTCGGCCAGGGCGGCATGGCGGTGGTGTACAAGGCACACGAGGAATCGCTCAACCGCGTCGTCGCGCTCAAGGTCATCGCCCGGCACCTGTCGGACAACGAGCAGTTCATCACCCGGTTCCGGCGCGAGGCCCAGGCGGCAGCTCAACTGTCGCATCCCAACATCGTGCAGATTCACGCCATCGGTGAGGACGGCGGTGTGCACTTCTTTGCCATGGAGTACGTCAAGGGACGCAGCCTCGGCGAGATCATCGAGGAAGAGGGGTTTCTCACCGCCGGCCGCGCCGTGCCGATCATGGTGCAGGCAGCCGAAGCTCTGGCGACGGCGCATGATGCCGGTATCGTGCACCGGGATATCAAGCCCGCGAACATCATGCTCGACGCAGCCGGGCGGGTGAAAGTCGCCGACTTCGGCATCGCACAGATGGCCACCGATACCCGCATGACGCAATCGGGAATGCTCGTCGGCACGCCGGAGTTCATCTCGCCCGAGCAGTGTCACAGCGAGAAGCTCGACGGCCGCAGCGACATCTATTCGCTCGGGGTCACGTTCTATCAGCTACTGAGCGGCCGCACGCCCTTCGAGGCCGACACCCCGGCGAGCCTGGTGCTGCAGATTGTCGAGGGCCCGATTCCTCCGGTCGGGGATCTCAACCCCATGATCCCGGAAGAGGTGCAGTCGATCGTCGCCAAGATGATGCATGTTGATCGCGATCAGAGATTCCGGAGTGCCGGCGACCTCATCCACGCGCTCAAGACTGTGGACACGGGACCCGCAGCGCCGATCCCACGCGAGAGTCCCGGCCCCGGCCTCGCTCCGCCGATGGGGCGTCCGCCCGCAGGCTCGACCCTCGCCGAAACAACGCGATTCGAGGACGCCGGGGCGACGATGGGCGAACCGTCCGTGACCGAAACCGTGCCGGTCGCCGCAGGCCCCGCCGACCCGCAGCATGAATCGACCGTGCTGGCCGAAACGAAGCCGCTGGCGACCGCAGCAAGCGCAGCGACCGCGAGAAGCTCGCCGGCAACGCGCGCCGACGAGGGCACCGGCGGCGGCAACCGCGGGGCTCTCCTGGGACTGGCGGCGGTGGCCTTGATCATCGTCACCGTGTCGCTCGTCGGCTGGCAGCTCATGGCCGACTCGAGCGCCTCCGAGGGGTTTGACCCGGCTGTCGAGGCGCGGCCGCAACCGCTGCCCGTCCGACCCGACGACCCCGCGCCACCTTCGGACGACAGCGCGCGGGCGGCGGCGCCAACGGGGCCGCGGAGCGAATCGGTGCCGCGGCCCGGCGACGCTGTCCGGCAGCAGCCCGGCGGGCCCCAGCCTACTCCCGCGGACTCCGGCCCGGCCGCAGCGACGGAAGAGACGGTGGCCCCTGCGCCGGCCGCGGACCGGCAGCGCATCGACGCATCGCAGGGACCCGCGCGGCCGACCTCCGATGACCGCGGCGGCGGGGATGGATTCCTGCCGCCCCCCGTCAACTCGATCGTCGCCGAAACCGACGGTGAATACGAGTACGTCGATCAGGTCCACGCATGGATCGAGCGGGCCTTCGGAAGACAAGACTTCGCCGTCGTCGACTACCCGTCGTCGCCGTACGAGAGCTTGCAGCAGGCGGCGCGTTTCCACGTGTTCACCACCGTGAAGCTGGTCGATACACAGCAGCTCGCGTACTACGGAAACGTGCAGACGCAGTACACCGTCGCCGTGGTCTCCCGGGTTACCGACCTTTCCGACGGCGTCACCGTGGCCGGGCCCGAGACAAAGACGATTCGCTACACCTCGATCAACATGCAACAGAACCTCGAACGCGGCATCCAGGAGCTTGCGCGTGACCTGGCGCGTCGACTCCGCGGGGTGCTCCGCCGACCCTGAACCGAACCGCTTGCCATCGAAGCGCAGCTCCGCGGGGATTGCCGCCCCGAGCGGGTCCGCAGCGACCCCGATATACTGCCGTTCGATGTGTCCGCCGCAGCGTTCTTGTCGCTCTGCGGGCGACCGGCAGCGAACCTTCCGATAACGATCCGAAGCCCGAGGCTCCCGATGCCGAGCAGGAAAGCTCCCCCCCCGAAACAACCCATCGTCACGCGGCCCAACCAGATCGTGACCATCGACCGGTACATCCTCGAGCAACAGCTCAGCCATCCCGAAGCGACCGGCGACCTTTCGGGATTGCTGTATGACATCGGCCTCACGGGCAAGATGATCACGCGCGAGGTCAGCAAGGCGGGTCTGGTCGACATCCTCGGGCAAACCGGCGACATCAATGTCCAGGGCGAGGTGGTGCAGAAGCTCGACGACTACGCCAACGAATGCTTCATCAAGAACTTCGACCACTCCGGTCTCCTGTGTGTCATGGCCAGCGAGGAGGAAGAGGCGCCCGTTCCGATACCCGAGAAGTTCGACCGCGGCACCTACGTGCTGCTGTACGATCCCCTCGACGGGTCCTCGAACATCGACGCCAATATCTCGATCGGATCGATCTTCTCCATCTACCGGCGCGTCACCGAGGGAGGCGCCAGCGGCACGCTCGAGGACCTGCTGCGCAGGGGCTGCGAACAGGTTGCGGCCGGGTATGTGCTGTACGGGTCGAGCACGATGCTGGTGTACACGACGGGGCATGGGCAGGTCGACGGCTTCACCCTCGATCCGAGCATCGGCGAGTTCCTGCTGTCCCACCCCGACATTCGCATCCCGCAAAAGGGCAAGATCTATAGCTGCAACGAGGGCTACCGGAACCTGCTGTCCGACGGCACGCGAGCCTTTCTCGACTACCTGCAGGAGGACGACGAGGAGTCGGGGCGGCCGTACTCCGGACGCTACGTCGGCTCGATGGTCGCCGACGTGCACCGCACGCTGCTGTACGGGGGCATCTTCATGTATCCGGCGACGCGGAAGTCCCCGGGAGGCAAGCTGCGACTGCTGTACGAAGCCAATCCCATGGGGTTACTGATCGAGCAGGCTGGCGGCATGGCATCGACCGGCAAGGAGCCGCTGCTGGAGATTCAGGCCACCGAATTACACCAGCGCGTTCCCGTTTTCATGGGTAGCAAGCTCGACGTCGAGCTCGCGGTCGAGTTCGAAACCGGCGTCCGCAAACGCTAGAATCCCCGGGCGCGACCGCCGTCCCGGCGCCGCCCGATGAACCGCTGAAAAAGCACCCACCCAACCCGCTCCCGGAGGAAGTCCCGTGACCGATCGTGCCGCCCTGCTTGCCGAGACCGCCCGAGCCATCGTCGCCCCCGGCAAGGGCGTTCTCGCCGCCGACGAGAGCTCGCCGACCATCAAGAAGCGCTTCGACACGATCAACGTCGAGTCCACGGAAGAGAATCGCCGTACGTACCGCGAGCTGCTGTTCACCACGGAAGGCGTCAACGAGTTCATCGGCGGCGTCATCCTTTTCGACGAAACATTGCGCCAGTCGACCGCCGACGGGGTGCCCTTCGCCACGCTCTTGAGCGACGCCGGGATCGTTCCGGGCATCAAGGTCGACAAGGGCGCCAAGGCCCTTGCCGGCGCGCCGGGAGAGACGGTCACCGAGGGGCTCGACGGCCTGCGGCAGCGTCTCGAGGAGTACTACGAGCTGGGCGCCCGGTTCACCAAGTGGCGGGCAGTCATCACGATCGGCGACGGCATTCCCTCCGACTATTGCATTCGCGCGAACGCCTGGGCCCTGGGCCGATATGCCGCACTCTCCGTCGAGCAGGGGTTCGTGCCGATCGTCGAGCCCGAGGTGTTGATGGACGGTGACCACGACATCGATCGTTGCTTTGACGTCACCGAGCGGACGCTGAGCTACGTCTACCGCGCCTTGTACGATCAGCGGGTACCGCTGGAGCAGACCTTGCTCAAGCCCAACATGGTGCTGTCCGGCAAGGACTGCCCGACGCAGGCGGGTACGCGGGAGGTGGCCGAAAAGACCATCCGCTGTCTGAAGAACACGGTGCCGTCGTCGGTCCCCGGCGTGGTCTTTCTGTCGGGCGGGCAAACCGAGATCGAGGCCACTGCGAACCTCAACGAGATGAACAAGATCGGGGGCTTCCCGTGGCAGCTTTCCTTCTCCTACGGACGAGCGCTCCAGGCCGCTACGCTGCAGGCGTGGAGCGGCCAACCGGACAACGTCGAAGCCGCGAAGAAAGCCTTCCACCATCGCTCCCGCATGAACAGCCTGGCGCGCTTCGGCACCTACGAAGAGTCGATGGAAGAGGAGGCCGCGGCCTGATCGTTTGGGCTTCGGCGAGCGTTCGGAGGTTGGTACCTTGGCGATAGGAAGCATCGCCGCCGGAGGCGGCTTTCGCGAGCGCCTCCGGCGTCTCCACCGCCAGCGAGGTCGGGCAATGCGGGCCGCAGGACACATCGACCAAGTACCGGGCGTCGATGCCCTCTCGGTCGACCCGAACCCGTCGCACCCCACCCCGGTCACCGTGGACCGTGGGCGTGTCTCCCGCTCTTCGGTCAGGAGGAATGAAGGCTCGCTGCGCGGCTGGCCGGCGCAGCTTGCGCAATGGGCGATCATCTTCGGCGTGTTGGGCTTGATCATCGCCGGCGCCAAGTGGTGGGACCGCAACTTCCGCGTCGCGGAGCCGATCCCACCCGTCGCGATCGCCGCCGAATCCGCTACACCACGCGTCGCCCGGGCGACGGTCGACGGTCAGCCCACGACGCCTCCGGCCCGGGAGCTCGGCGATCGCTGAGCGGATCCGTAGGCCGTCCCGCGGGAGTCAATCGGTTCGCAGGCGATCCGCGAACGAGGCGCGGACCTTGGCGACCTTGGGATCAATGACGACGCGGCAGTACCCCTGTTGCGGGTTCCGCCGGTAGTAGTCCTGGTGGTAGTCCTCGGCAACCCAGAACTCCCCGAGCTCGGTGATCTCCGTAACGATGGGCGCGTCGAAGACCCCCTCCGCCTCGAGCTCGTCGACCACCTCCTCGGCGACACGCCGCTGCTCCGGGGAGCCGTAGTAGACCGCCGAACGGTACTGCGTACCGATGTCGGCACCCTGCTGGTTGGGCGTCGTCGGGTCATGCGTGGCGAAGAAGATCCGCAGGATTTCGCGGTAGGTGATGACCTCGGGGTCGAAGTGCACCTGCACCACCTCGGCATGCCCCGTGGTTCCCAGACAGACCTGCTCGTAGGAGGGATCGGGCGTGGCGCCGCCGCTGTAGCCCGACTCCACGTGATCCACTCCCTGTAGCTCCTGAAAGACCGCCTCCACGCACCAGAAGCACCCGCCGCCCAGCGTGGCGATCTGGATACCGGGGCCGTCGTCTCTGTCGCTCATGTCGTTGTCTCCGTTCGACACCACGGTGCAAATGAATGACCCGCTGGACCTCCAACACCCATCCGAAGCTGGACAAACCGGCCACGGCGAAGCAGAAGCACAGGCGGCTACATTGTGTCGGTGTGCGTCGACCTTCAGCAACTCGATGCGCTCTCTTCTACAATTCGGGGATCGTCGCGCATTCGCCGTCGGGAGCCGTCACAGCGCCTTTCACGTGGCCTTCCCGAACCAACCAACCTTACAAGGAGAGATACCCGTGTCGACTCTGAACATGTCGTTCTTTCGCCTGCAGGTGGCGGCCCTACGCGCCGCAGCCGTCAGCGTCACGATGGTTGCCGTGCTCGCCACAGGCATGCCCGCGAGAGGACAGGAAGAAGAGCGCCAGCTCGGCTGGACGAACTCCAGCGAGCTCGGCTTCGTGCTCACCTCGGGCAACTCCAGCACGGTGAACTTCAACGCCCGTAACGTCTTCGCGTACGACTGGGAGAGCGCCGATCTGGATTGGGAGTTCGGCTTCCTGCGCGCGTCCTCCGGTGACGACCGGTTCGCCCTCGGCACGGAGGACGATTTCCAGATCATCGAACCGGACGTAGAGCCCGACAACCAGCGTGTCTACACCAACCTCCGCTACCTGCGGAACATCAATCCGCGGTTCTTCTGGTATGTGCGCGGGTTCGCGGAGCGGGACGAGCCCGCCGACATCGACTACCGCGTAACGCCTTCGGCAGGGGCCGGCAACACCTGGGCAGACCGCGAAGGGCTGAAATTCCTAACCGGCTACGGCGTCAGCTACACCGCCGAATCGCTTACCCTCGAGGGCACGCGGAACTTCGGCGGCTACCAGCTCTTCTACAACCTGGACATGGCCGCGACCGAGACGACGTCCATCGAGAGCAGCATGGTCTTCGACGGTGGATTCAACCGGGCC
>CBDUAS010000179.1:0-7456 GCA_965365185.1 uncultured bacterium
GGAGCGATCACGCTTGATACTCTCGCGCCCTCGACATCATCGGAATCCTCGCGCCCTCGGCATCCTCACGTTCTCCGCAACTTCGCGCCGCTGACGCCCCCACGTCCGGGACATCGTCACGCCGAGCGCCCGAGGTAGGCGCGGAGCTGCGGCGGAACCGTACGGCGCACGAGCTGGTTCTTCGCCTCCCAACGGGCGCCGACATCGAGCTCCACGAGCGTGTTCACCTCGCCGCCCACCAGGGTCGCGATCGGCATGCCGGCATCGTACAGGATCCGGTTGCCGACCAGCGCCGGTACCTTCTCCCCCGGGGTGACGATGCCCACCAGGTTCAGCGGGTCGGCGGCGCTGATCGAGACCATGCCGCCGGCGTCGCCCCGGCGTGCCTTACGCAGCAAAGGGATGGCTTCGGGCAAGGCGAACTGCTCGCCTGAAAAGCCGGCCACGAAGCGGCCGCCGCGGATCTCGCCACGTGCCTCGAGGCGGCGATAGACCCTGAGCAGGTCGCGCCAGGGCGGGAGCTTGCCTTCGCGCTCGAGCAACCGGCGGAAGATGACGCCGTAGCGGCGCAACAAGACCCTCGCCACGCCTTCGACGTCATCCCAGTACGACGTGTCGATGCCACCGGCGGCGCCATCCGGTGCGCCTGGTCGGCCCCCCTTTGCCGCGGGCCGGGCGGGGGCGGAGCCCGGCGCGTCGCCGGCTCCGTCGCGATCCTCCGCGGTTGCGCTCTCGGGCCAGAGCAGCGACCAGCGACCGGCGTTCTCCACACCGAAAATCGCCACCGAGCCCTTGCGCCGGCCGCCGCGCTTGGGCGGGCGCTTGCTCGACGGCACCAACAGCGCGCGCAGGCCGGTAAAGCTGTCAGCGGTGATCAGCCCCCAGGCGACGAGCTCGCCCAGGGCCGCTTCGAGCTGCGAGTCGAGCAGCCCGGCAGCCGCGGCGAGCTCGTGAAAGAACGACGCACCGCGCTCACGCAGGTGATCGAGTACGACGGCTGCCTCTCCGGTCAGCGCCAGCTCGGCCGGCTGCGGAGGTGCCGCGAACGACTGCCACGTGCTCAGCAGCTCGCGGCTCAGCAGCGCCGTAGGCGTGGCGCGGATGGGACCGCTGCGGCGCCCGTCACCGTTGCCCCGGCTGCCCGGCGAGGGCGGCGGCATGCGGCCCCACGCCAGTCGCCCGGCAAGGCAAAGGGCATCGAGCCAGACGGGATCGTAGTCAGGCAAGCGCGCCGGCAAGATCTCCGCTTCCCACGCCGCGGCCGGCGCCGGGAAGCCTTCGAGCTGCTCGATCAGGCCGGCGAGGCTCTCGGCGCCGCGGGCGGTCTCGTCGCCCGCGACCCGCTGCCAGGCGAGCAGAAAGCTCATGAAGTCGCGGCTGCCGACGGGCTCGATCTCGGCGCGCAGACGGTTGATGGTATAGCGGTGAATGCGTTGCAGCAGGCGCCGCTCGCACCACTCCAGCGGCGATTCTCCCGGCTCATCGCCGCTCGCCACCTGCGGGCTGAAATGCCCGCGAATCACGAAGCCCTCGCCTTCGAGCATGAGCAAGGCCTTGTCGATCTCGGCGACCGGCAACGAGGCGTCTCGGGCCAGCTCGACCGCCGTCGTCGGCCCGACCCCCTCCATGCGACCGCGGACCATCTCCACGGCGGCCTCATCGGCAGTCCACTCGCGCCGGAGCAAGCGCTCGGGCACCTGCACCACGGGCTCGATGACCGCGCCGGGGTGCAGGGCACGTAGCTCCGGCAGGCGCTCTGCAGCGACCCACAGGCATTGCTCGTGGCGGCGCGCCTCGTTCGGCCACAGGCGGGTGGCGCGACGCTCGCCGGCGAGATCGTCGAGGTGATCGAGCCAGGCTCGATCGGTGGTGGGGACCTCCGCCTGGCCCGCTTCCGGCCCGGCGTCGGAGGCAGCCGCAGTGAACGGCTCCAGGTTGCCGCGCCGCCCTTCGGCCTCGGTGACGAATCCGTGCAGCATCAATGCATCGTGCAGCTCGTCCGCGTCGCGCACGTCGGGCCAGGCCTCGTTGCGCACCCGCGCGATCGCGGCGGCATCGAGGTTGCCGAGATCGGCGGCCGTCTGCGGGTCCATCCAGCGGCTCGTGCGAATCGCCAGCGTACGCCGCTCCTCCGCCTCCCCGTCATCGAGAAAGGCGTACGGCCGGGCCCCGATGGCCTCGTGTGCCAGCGGCGATGGCTCGCGAAGGTCGCGTGCCACCAGATCGACCTCGCCGGCGGCGATGCGACCGAGCAGCGCTTCCAGTGCGTCGATGTCCATCGCCTCCTCGAGGCAGTCGCGAATGGTCTGGTCGATCAGCGGGTGGTCGGGGATTTCCCGATCGCCGGCGATGTTCTCCAGGCAGGCGAGCTGGTCGGGAAACACCACCGCGATGAGGTCCTCGGCATCCATCTGCTGCAGATGCGGCGGCACGCGCTTGCCGCCGCGCCAGCGCAGCACGGCCAGGGCGCGTTGCGCGTTCCAGCGCCAGCGTGTGGGAAACATCGGCGCGTCGAGAAAGGCCTGCACGAGGATGTCGCGGACCGAGCTGGCATGCAGGAACTTGAAGACATCCGCGAGCGGAAAGCTGTGGGTCGGCCCGAGCGACAGGATGATGGCATCCTCGGTGGCCGAGGCCTGCAGCTCGAAATTGAACGAGCGACAGAAGCGCTTCCGCAGAGACAGCCCCCAGGCGCGGTTGAGCCGGCTGCCGAACGGTGCATGCACCACCACGTGCATGTCGCCGGCTTCGTCGAAGAAACGCTCGATGACGAGACGCTCCTGCGTCGGCATGCCGCCGAGCGCCGCCTGACCGGCGGCGAGGTACTCGACGAGCTGGTCGGCGGCCGCGCGATCGATGCCCAGACGCTCGACCAGACCGCCCGCGACCTGAGCCATCGCGGCTGCGTCCGGGGCGACCCGCGACGCCCCCTCTGCTCGATGGCTCGAGCCCGTGTCCGCGCTGCCTTCGGCCCCAGGCTCGGCCTCGATCTCTGCGTTGTTGCCGGCGGCAGCGGGGCGACGCGCTTCATCCTCGTCCTTGCCCGCGGCAGCGGGGCGACGGGCCGCCATCGCCACGACCAGCTCGTCGCCCACGTGTTGGCGCAATCGCGACACGGCGTACGAGAGCTCGGCGCTGCGCCCCGGCGCTTCGCCGAACCAGAACGGAATCGTCGGCGGCAGCCCGCGCGCATCCTCGACGCGCAGGATCCCCTGCTGCTCGATGCGCAGGATCCGGTACGACTGGTTGCCGAGCTGGAAGATATCGCCGGGCATGGACTCGATGGCGAAGTCCTGATCCAGTGTGCCGACGAACGTCCCCGAGGGCTCGAGGATCACGCGAAAATCGGCAACATCCGGAATGGCGCCGCCCGAGGTCAGTGCCGCCAGGCGGGCGCCGCGGTGCGGTCGCAGCCGGCCGTTGACCTGGTCGTGGTGGATGTGGGCGCCGCGGCGGCCGCGGCGGGTGGTGAAGCCCTCCGCCAGCATGGTCACGACCTCGTCGAACTCCTCACGGGTCAGCTCGGCGAAGCAGTCGGCCCGGCGCATCATCTCGAACAGCTCGTCCTCCTGGCGCTCCCCGGCGCCGACCTCCGCGACGATCTGTTGCGCCAGAATGTCCAGCGGCTTCTCCGGGATGATCAGCGAATCGAGCTCACCGCGCCGCAGGGCGTCGAGCAGGGCCACGCACTCCACGAGCTCGTCGCGTGAAAGCGGGAAGATACGCCCCTTGGGCGTGGCGTCCAGCGAGTGCCCGGAGCGGCCGATGCGCTGCAGCATGGTGGAGATCCAGCGGGTCGAGCCGAGCTGGCAGACCAGGTCGACCTCGCCGATATCGATTCCCAGCTCGAGCGATGCCGTCGCCACCATGCACTCGAGTGTGCCGGCCTTGAGCCGCTGCTCGGCGTCGAGGCGCTGCTCGCGCGACAACGAGCCGTGGTGCGCGGCAATACTGTCCTCGCCCACGAGGTCGCTGAGATGATGCGCGGTGCGCTCGGCCAGGCGCCGGGTGTTGACGAAGATCAACGTCGTGCGATGTTGCGAGACCAGCTCGGCGAGACGGGCGTAGACCTCCTCCCAGACCTCGTTGGACATGATCGCCTCGAGCGGCGATCGCGGCAGCTCGATGGCGATGTCCATCTCGCGCCGATGGCCGATGTCGACAATGGTGCAGGCGGGAGCGTCGTCGGACACCGGGCGCGAGCGCCCTCGCGTTGAGCCGCTCCGGGCCGCCTGCGGCTGTCGGCGCCCACTTTCGTTACCCCGACCGACGAGGAATCGCGCCACCTTCTCGATCGGCCGCTGCGTCGCGGAGAGGCCGATCCGCGTCAGTGGAGCGCCGGCGAGATCGTCGAGCCGTTCGAGCGACAGCGCCAGGTGTGAGCCGCGCTTGTCGTTAGCGATGGCGTGGATCTCGTCGACGATCACCGTGTGCGCCGTCCGGAGCATGCCGCGGCCGCCGTCGCTGGTGAGCAGCAGGTACAGCGACTCCGGCGTGGTTACCAGGATGTGCGGCGGGCTCTTGACCATGCGGGTGCGCTCGCTCGCCGGCGTGTCGCCGGTGCGCACCATGGCCCGCACTTCCACCGGCAGCTTGCCCATCTCCAGAAGCTGGCGCTGAATGCCCGCCAGAGGGCTCTCCAGGTTGCGGTGGATATCGTTGCTCAGCGCCTTGAGCGGCGAGACGTAGACGACCTGGGTTTCGTCGCCGAGCGCCCCGTCGAGCCCCTGGACCACCAGGTCGTCGATGGCGGCCAGGAACGCCGCCAGTGTCTTTCCCGAGCCCGTGGGTGCGGCGATCAACGTGTGCTGCCGCGCCCGGATGGCCGGCCAGCCACGTACCTGCGGCGCTGTGGGCGCCTCGAACGTGTCCCGGAACCATGCGGCCACCGCCGGGTGAAAGCCGTCGAGCACAGCGCTATCGTCGACAGTCGAACCCATCGAGAACAAGCCCTCCAGCGCGCCGCGGGATTTCGAAGACAGAGCTTCGATGCTAGCACCGTTCGAACGTTGCGGCGCGGTGACCCTCGCGCACGGCACGCAACCGCGGCATAGTCCTGGCGCGCAACCGCGGCATCCTCCTGCAGGCTGAGACGATTCGTTGCACAATAGAGGCGCCGACGCTCACGTTGGCGCCTTCCGACGCAGATCACCTCTTTCATTCGTATCGCAGCGACGTGCCTGCTGCGGGCACCAGGAGAATCGACTCATGGCCGAGTTCACTGTCCAGGGCAAACCCACCAACACCGCCGGCGACCTTCCCGCGGTCGGCGAAGACGCACCGAACTTCAAACTCGTGGCGGGCGACTGGACGGAGAAGTCGCTCGGTGATTACGCGGGCAAGAACGTCGTGCTCAACATCTTCCTGAGCGTCGACACCGGCGTGTGCGCCGCCAGCATCCGCAAGTTCAACGAGACGGCCGGCGCCCGCGACGATACGGTCGTTCTCTGCATCTCCGCGGATCTGCCGTTTGCAGCCAGCCGCTTCTGTGGCGCCGAGGGCATCGAGAACGTCGAGACCCTGTCGAGCTTCCGCAATCCGCAGTTCGGCAAGGACTACGGCGTGGGCACGATCGACGGTCATCTTGCCGGAACCCTGGCCCGCGCCGTGATCGTCATCGGCCCGGACGGCAAGGTGAAGCACTCCCAGCTCGTGCCCGAGCTCGGTGAGGAGCCCGACTACGACGCAGCGCTGGCAGCGATTTGAGTCTTCGCCCGGAGGGCGATTCGAACCGGGCCGGGGGGGCCGTCGATGCGGCCGACGCCGACTACGTCGGCGTATGGACCGTCTACGGCCCCTTCGACGAGGAACAGGTGCGCTCGTTTCTGCAAGCCCACGGGATTCCGACGAAGATTCGCGGCGAGGCAATCCGCAGGACCCACGGAATAACCGTGGACGGGATCGGCGCCGCCGAGGTCGAGGTACCGAAGCGTTTTGCCGACGCCGCGCGGGGGTTGCTGGCGAAGGCCGAACGCGGGGAGTTTCGACTGGCCGACGACGTGGAGGAAGCCTCTGACGAAGGGGAAGACACCGGCTGACCTGGCGGTAACCCTCCGGGAGCCTGGCGCCTGCACCGAGGGCGAGCGGCGGGAGTTCGCGCGCCTCGTCCGGGAGGGCTTTGCCGGCTCCGACGAAGGTCTTCCGGATCGCATTCGTAGGGCGAGGTTGCTCGCGTTCCATCGCGCGGCGGACGCGTCGCTGGCGGCGATCGCAGGCCTGAAGACGCCCGGCCGCCGGTATCGCCACGAAGTGTTCACCAAGGCGGAAGCACGTGCCAGCGCGATCGCCTACGAGCTCGAGCTCGGCTGGGTCTTCGTCGCTCCCGGCCGGCGTCGCGAGGGAATCGGAGACGGGCTCTGCCGACGTCTCCTGGCACGCGTTCCGGAGGTCGGCGTCTTCGCCACCACCCGGCCGGACAACGATCCCATGGTGAGGATCCTCGTGGGGCTCGGCTTCCGGCGCGTCGGCAGAGCGTACCCGCATGTGCGGCGCAACGAAGACCTCGTGCTGTTCTTGCGGCCTGCACGGCGCCTACCCGATTGAATGACAGAGCTCCGTCTGCGGAGCTCCGCGTCAGTCGCGGTTCGACCCCCGCTGCGGTGGCAGCAAACCGGCCGATTGCGGGACAACCGAACGAACGCTCCGCTCATCGACGGAGACCATGTCGATCGGTGCTGCCGGCGTACCGCCACCTGCGCTGCGCCGGTCGCGCTTTTGAACGAGCCCGAGGCGTCGGGCAAGCGCGTGGAACGTGGTGTATTTCAACCCCAGCATCTCGGCGGCGCGCGACTGCACCCCGTTGGCACGGGCGAGCGCATCCCGGATCAGCACCGTTCTTAGGTCGTCGACCAGCGCCCGGAGGCTCGCGCCCGGACGCACGAGGAGGACCTTCGTGCCCTCCATCACGGCACCAATCGTTACGTTGAGAGCCAGACCCGGGCTCTGGCTCGAGTGACCGCACTGCGGGCAGACCGTGCGCGCCGCGTCGTCGACGTCGAGGTGAAACGACGCCGTCATCTTCCGCGGTGCGGCGGTTACGTCTGGTTCGGCAATCTGGTGACCCCGATGTGCGTCGACACCGGCTCGGGAGTCAGGGGGCTGCACGCCGACGAGTGGCATCTTGTTGTTCAAGACCTTTGTCTCCTTCGGGGAAAAGGCCGGTGCCCTGTAACGCACTCGAATGGGGCGGGGCGCGGTGCGCCGGTCATCACTGCAGATTCTAGCGACCGCAGCGACAAGAGCGTTAGTGAAATCTTCGCGGTGTCCGACCGTGGCCACCCAGCATCGGGCGGGCCTCGATTGTCGGCGCGAGCGACGGAGGGGAGGTGCCGAAGCACCTCCCCTCGCGACAGCTATGGGTCGTGAGACCCTCCGGTCTGTCGACCGGTTGCTTCTGTTGTTTAGAAGTCCCAGGCGCCACCGAGGCGGATGACACGCGGCGGCAGCAGGTCCTGGA
>CBDUAS010000180.1:0-7449 GCA_965365185.1 uncultured bacterium
CGCCGCGGCAAGCTCGCTGAAGACATCGACGCCGTTGCTCTCGGTGAACATCAGCCCCTTGGTGGCGTCACTCGCCTCTCCGAGCTGTCGCTCGCCGGCCGTCAGATTCGCCCACGCGGCATCGAAGAACACCCGGCGCGAGAAGCCGGCATGGTAGTGCACGTGTGCGTCGAGAAGGGCCTGGGGATAGGCTGCGCTCATTCGGCTTCGTGCGGGTCGAATTCGGGTCTCGGAGGAGTCGACGACCAGGGTGGGCACCAGCCGGTCGCAGCCGGCGGATCGTCGGGCGATGCGACGGGCGCTATTGTACCGTAAGCCGCCTGCCGCTCACCTCTGCGTGGAGACTGCCGATTTCCATCGACGCCACATTCTCCGGGGAATCGTCGCTGGCGCTGCTGACCGCCTTGGCGTTGGTGTTCCGACTGGCCGGCGCAGCAGCGCGCAGCAGCGATGTGGGCTTGGCCCGGCCGGTCGGCTGGCTGCTGAGTGCGTTCGCCGCGTGGCTGGCTGCCGCGGCGGCCGGGGCGTTCGCGCCCATCGGTCCGGCGCTGCTGATCGGGGCTGTATTCGCCCTCGTCGACCGGGCGTGTGTCCCGGTAGCCGGCGAGCGCTCGCTGGTGCGCGGGATGTGGGCGGGCCTCGGCGACACGGCCGTGGTGGCGAGCTGCGCGATTCTGTCCGTGCCGATCGTCCAGCCCGGCCGAGCCGTCCTGACGATCGGCGTTGTCGTTCTCGCAGGCGCAGTGGTCGACCGCCTGGCCGCTCCTCGGACAGGTCGGCTCCGCGCCGCTCTGGTGATGTTGCCGCTGTTGCTCTGGGTCGGGCACGGCCTGGCGTTTCCCCAGGCGCGTGCCGATTTCATGCGCGAGAAATGGCCGCAGGTCCGGCCCGCGCTGGGCCCGTTCTTTGCCCTCGCTCGGGCGGACGTCGGACGGCCCGTCGAGCTCGACACCGGCGCCGTGGCATGGCTCACGCTGCCGTCCGGGTCGCCGCCCTACCGGCCGGCGCTGTTTTTCCATGGAGCCGACGAGGACGGTGCCTACCAGCGCGGCGCCCTGTTCATGAGGCGCGCGCTCGTTGGCGCGGGCTACGCGGTGCTGGCCGTCGACGAGCGGGGCTTCGGGGCCAGCCCCCTGCCGCCGGATCTGCGCGACGTTCCGGGCTGGAATCCGGAGCCCACGTCGCTGGCGGCGGCGCGTTATCTCGAATCGTTGCCGGAGGTGGAGGGCAGCGTGCTGGCGGTGGGCCACTCGATGGGAGCCACCCGGGCGCTGCGCTTCCTGAACGCGTGGGTCGGCGCCTCGGCCGCCGTCGTGCTCGGCGCCACGGTCATGCCGCCGCCCGAGGAGAACGCCCGCTTCTACGAGCGCTTCCTGGACGATTTCGACCTCGAGGACTCGGGCCTCCCGGCGGCGCTGGTACTGCGGGTGCGCAATCGTTTCTTCAACAACGACCGGGCCGTGGGCGCGCTGGACCCGGGGCACGCGCCGGTGCTGTTCGTGCGCTTCACCTTCGAGTACGAGAACATCATCGAGGGCCGCGACGAGCTGTTTGCCATGATCCCCGGGCGCAAAGTGGCCTGGGAGCTGCGCGCCGACCACCAGTTCGTCTCCAGCCGCGTACATGGCGTGCTCACCGGCGACTGGCGCGTCATGCGACGTCTGCAGGAGGGCTTGCGACGATTCGCCGACGGCCGCCAACCCTCCAACGGTGCGCCGATGGGCTTCTCGCCGCGGCGCTGAGCATGCCGGTCAGAGCAGGCGGCTGACCACAGCCCAGTAACCGCGAAGCACCGCGTTGATCGCCGCGCCGACGCCCTGCAGGGCCTTCGAGGACAGGGGGCCGCCGCCCGAGAATCCGCTGGCGTCGAGGTACGCGGTGTCGGGTGCGCGACGTGACGCCTGGATTTGCCGGCGCGTTTGCAGCAGCTCGCGGCGGGCGCGCCAGATGCGAGCGAGCGCCCGAAGCTGCGCCCCGGTCAGCCCCTTGACGGCGAACAGCGCCGTCAGGCCCAACTCGAACAGCAGCAATGCCGGGGCCAGCAGAAAAAGCGTGCGTCCGGCGTACAGCGTCAGGATGAACCGATAGCGGTTGTGGATCTGCCCCTCCGCGCGGCGGAAGCCGTGCGCCGGTACCGGGTGATAGGACAGCGCGCTCGACAGGTGCAAGGACTTCAGGCCGGCGATGGCGCCGCGCACGTAGAAGTGCGCGTCGTCGGCCCAGGCGAAGTCGTACCGATCGTCGAATTCGCCCACCTGAGCCGCGAGCTGGCGATCGATCATGGCGATGCCGCCGGGGACGGTGGGCACGGGCTCGTCGCCGGGCGGCAGCTCCTGCACGGTCTTGCCGCGATCGCTGCGGCCCGAGACGGCGAGAAAGTGAACCCGGCCGACGTCGTTGTGGATGACCTCGGGCTTCTCGATGTAGAGCATGCGCGGCGTTGCCGCGAGCACGTCGGAGCCCGACTCGATGCACCGCAACAAGCGCGCCGGGCAATCGGGCTCGAGCACCAGGTCGTTGTCCAGGAGCATGAGATAACGGGTCTGGGCGTTGGTCAGCGCGTAGCTGCGGGCGCGCTGCACGTCGCCGTCTTCGGGGATGTGCCGCAGATCGAGCTGCGGGTAGTGCTCGGCGATCCACTCGCGGCTCCCGTCCGTGGAGCCGTTGTCGATCACCATGACGTGAAGCCCCTCGTCCGGGATGCGGCGTAGCGCCTCGAGCGTCGGCTTCAGGACCTTCATGCCGTTGAAGTTGATGACCGCAATCGTGTACGCGTGCATCGCTTTGAGGGCTATTCGAGGGCTATGTCGGGCCGGTCTCGGGCGGTCTCCCGGGTCTACCGCCGCAGCAGCGTGACCCGGTACAGGTCGAACGTCTCGTCGAGCACCACCGTCAGTCGCTGTGTTTCGATGAAGGCTCCATGTACGGTCTTGGCGCCGATGTCCTTGTACTCCAGGCCCGCGTCATCATCGTGGATGGAGCGCGAATGCACCAGCAGCAGGTGGCCGCCGGGCGACAGCGCATCGAGGATCTTGGTCACCACGTCGTCGAGCTCGTGCCGCTGAACGTAGATGAGCACCTCCGAGCAGGCGATCAGGTCGAAACTCCCGGGAAGCGGCTCGGCGACGATGTCGAGCTGTTGGATGCGCACGTTCGCGTGCCCGCTCAGCCGGTTTCGTGCCCGGTCGAGGGCCCGTTGCGACAGGTCGACCATCAGCAGCTCGCCGGATCGCGGCGCCAGACGCTCGGCGAGAAGCCCCTCGCCGCCACCGATCTCCAGGACACGGTCGAACCGAACGCCGTCGATCGCGTCGATCGTGCGTTCGCGCTTCTCTCGCTCCGCCGGGTCGTCGGCGATCTCGTAGGGATCTTCGCTCCGGTAGATGTGCTCGAAATACCCGCGCACGAACCGGCGGTTGTCGCGCATGAGCCTGCGGGCCCAGCGCGTCAGGCTGTGCTTGATGGAGCCGAGGATGGCGATGACGGAACCTGTCGACCGAGGGGTCCGGGAGCGACGCGAATGTGACAGCGGCACCATTCTAATGTCCTGCGTCACGAGTCCGCATCAGAGACTCATGACTCAGGACATTACCAGGCCGTGAGGTCGTCGCTGGCCGGACGCGGAAAGCGGCACCCTGGTCGTCGCCGGTGGGTCGGTGAGGGGAGCAGCGGGGTCCGGCTGTCGGCCTGCTAATCTCTGCCGGAGAACATGGACATCCCGGTTTTTTGCTACCACAACGCGATCGCTGACGGCCTCGAGCGAGACCTCGATTTCCTCCGCCGGAACGGTTACCGGACCCTGGTCGCGAGCGAGGTCGTCGACATCCTGCGTGGTCGTGTCGAGATGCCGCCGAAACCGGTGGCCCTGACGTTCGACGACGGCCTGCTCAGCCTCAAGACCGTCGGGCTGCCCCTCTTCGAGCGCTACAAGGCCCGGGCGACGGTGTTTGCCATCACCGGGCTGACTCCGACGGGGGTCGTGGCGCCCACGGGCAACCGATCCGATCGGTGCAAGCTGCTCGGTTGGGACGACTTGCGGGCGCTAAGAGACAGCGGCCTGGTGGAAATCGGATCCCACGGTCATCGACACAATCCGGTGCACGTCGCGGGCAACGGCGGCGCTCCGGTGCGGCTGAGCGACTACGAGCGACTCTACGACATGCCGATGCCGTACGGGACGGCCTGCGACGCGGTGGCGGTTCGGGCCGCCGACGGTGCGCCGGCGCGGCCCGCCCGGCCCCTGTTCGTCACCGACACCATCCTCGTCGACGGCGCTACGGTCTCCTCCCGCGAGGCGATCCGCGAGGACCTGCGGGCTTCCGCGAAACTGCTGCGCGAGCACCTCGCGCTCGAGCGCCTGCACCTTTGCCTGCCGTATGGCGCCGGTAGCGAAACGATGCCGGAGCTCGCCCGGGAGGCCGGCTTCGAGTCGATCTTCTGGACGCGCCGCGCCGACCGTGACGCGAATCGCCCCGGCGACGATGTGTTTCGCATCGTGCGCCGCAAACACGATTTCGTGCGCCGGCTTCCGGGCGCCGGCCGGCGCTCTCTGATCGGGATGATCGCCGCCAAGGTCAAGCGTCGGTTGATTTCCGACCCCTGGGAGTAGGGAGCGATGACGCTCATCTGACCTCGGATCGTCCCGCGGGTAGGGGAGAGCCGGCGCTCATCCGGTTCACCGGGGGCGATGACGGTGGCTGCACGACGGCCGGGTGATCGGTCAGCGGCGCTGCTACGATGTGTCGATGCATCGCTGGAGGGGGCGCGCGGCCGCCCGCATGGCCGTCATCTGTGGTTGCTCGATCGTCGTGCCGGCAATCGCCTGGGGGCAGGCGTCGGCGATCGGGGCTCGCTGGGAGATCGAGGGATACGGAGGATTCGCGGTACCCACCGGAACGAGCGACGGCGCCGCGGTGTTACCAGCGCCCGGCCCGGCCATCGCCACCTCCAGCCCGATCTTTCCGTCGCGGCGGGTCCCCTCGTGGTTTTTCGGCGATGGCGCCGCGCTGCTCAATCAGGTCAACGCGCAATTCGGTGTGAGCGCGTTGATCGAGCCGCTGGACGCGGCGCTCGGTGGCTCCGGGCTGGCGACCGGCAGCGGATTCGCCGGGGGCCTGCGTGTTCGACGAACGCTCACGGAGCGCGTCTCGGTGGAGTTCAGCCTCGATGCGTTCCCGTCGTCGGCCGACCTGTCGAACGATCTGACTGCCGCGGCCGAGGCGGCGCGGGCCAGCTTCGGGCCGGCATTCGCGGGACTGTTCGCCACCGGCCCGTTCACCGACGTCGACGTTCAGGCGTTGTCCGCCAGCGGCGGCTCGGGCCTGGAGCTGGCGGCCACCGGGGCGCTGGTGTACCGGCTCGGCGACGCCGGCGGCTTCGACCCCTACCTGACGTTCGGTGGCGGCGTGCTCACCGGCGCGGGCGACGGCGCCTCGGTGACGCTCGAGGGCCGCACCCGGTTCCGCGTCCTCGGCGAGGTGCCGTTCGACGAGACCGACCGGCTGACGATCCGGCACGCGACGCGGACCGTGTTCACCGCCGTGGCGGGAGCCGGTTTGCGGCGCCCGGTATCCGATCGCTGGGGCGTCCGCGTCGATGGTCGGGTGCTGTTCGGGCCACACGCATCGCGCCTGCTGATCGACACGGCCCCGGCGGTGGCCCAGGGCACGCCGGCCGACTTCATCGAGTCGTTTACGGCCCCCTCCATCCAGTTCAGCAACAACCCGTCCAGCGGCCGCGAGTCCTCGCTCGGCGGGCCGCCGCTCGAGGGTTTCGAGACGTTCGTCTCGGACGGCATCCAGGTGCGCGTGCTGGTTACAGCCGGGGTGTTCGTCAGGTTCTGACGGGCGCCCGGCATGGTCCGGAGATCGGCGCCGGGCAACGCTCCTGGGCGAATGCGGCAGCTTCGGGGCAGGGGGTCGGACCTGCGTCGAACCCGGATCGATCCCTGGCTCGGAAGATCAGGGAACGTCCGGGAGCGGTAGGTGGAAGATGCCGAGCCCGTGCGTGGCGGCCACCAGGATCCGCTGCTCGGGGACAATCTCGAGGTCGACCATCAGGGCCTCCGGGAACCCCACCCCGGCGAGCGCCCATTCCGTCGTGCCGGCGCGCAGAACCAGCGGGCCGAAGTCGGTCGCAACATACAGATCGCCGGTCAGGTGATCGTGTGCCAGCGTGTTGATCGGCAGGTCGCCGAGGTCGAAATCCAGCGAGGTGAACGTCGCCTGGCCGGACGACGGGTCGAAGACGACGCGAAAGACGTGGCCGGGGGTCGCCGGCGTCAGCGTGTTGAAACCCGAGTACGACACGTAGGCCACGTTTGGGTTGGCGCGGTCGACGAAGATCCGGGTGACGAACCGGTTGGGTGTGCGTGCATCGTCGATGCGCCAGAAGTTCACGCTGGCAGCCGGGGCGTCGGCGTTCTTGGATACGAACAGCCGCCCGAAGTTGGTCGCCGCCCACAGCGTTCCGCCGTCGGCGCGGGCTCTCTCCGCCGCCACGATGATGCCGCCGACGCGGTCGCCGCCGTAGAAGTCGCTCGTCAGGTCGCCCGGCTTGCGGCTGGCGCTCGCCGGATCCGAGCCCGCGGCGAACGGGTAGGACACTCCCAGGGGCAGCCAGTCGCCGCACTGCGCCGTCGTGCCGCCGGCAGGAAACAAGCAATTGGCCTCCAGGAAGGCGCGGTCACCGCCGTTGTTGCGCGTCCGCCAGATGTGCTGGAAGCCGGTGAACTGGGTGTCGGGGTTGACCCGGTCGAAGGTGATGAACTGCCGGCCGGTCGACTGGGTAACGGTGTTGCGCTCGCCGCTGGCGCGAATCGGGCTGCCGGTGCGTACCCACCAGTCGATGGCCCCGCCGCGAAAATTGGTGAAGAAACGATCGCTCTGGAAGCTGGCGAACAGAACTTCCGGGCGCGTCGGATGGAATCCGCTTGCCGAGGTGCCGTCGCCGAACGGAAACAGCGACTTCCACACGCGCGGCGGGTCGGTGCCGTCCATCCAGATGGTGCTGTTGTCCTGCAGGCCACCGAGCATGCGGCGGAGTGGATCCCGTGGGTCGAGCGCCACGTTGTAGAACTGCAGCGTCTGCAGGCCGCGGTTCATGAAGAACAGCCGCTGCGGTACCTCCGACAGCATGGTGCTGCACAGCGGCGGGGCGTTGCCGCCGCACAGCACGGTGTTGTTGACGAATACGCCGTCGTTGCGCACCACGCCGCCGTCGGAGCCGACGAAAGCGATGCGCGGGTCCTGTGGGTGGAACACGATCGCTCGCACGTCGACGTGGCTGGTGTTGCGCGGGTTCTGCGCATCGTTGCCGAAGCCGAAGAAGTCGACCCCGGCGTTGGTCGAGCGGATGGTCGGCTCGCCGAAATTCGGCGAGCGCACACCGCCGACCAAGACCGTATCGGGCTGCCCTTCGGGCACCGCCACCACCAGGTCGTAGAAGCAC
>CBDUAS010000181.1:0-7434 GCA_965365185.1 uncultured bacterium
TGGCTGCTGACTCATCCCTCAGAGCGTCAGCAGCACCGCGAGGATCTCGATCCCGCTCCAGAGGTTGGAAATCCGCAGGTTTTCGTTCGGAGAGTGCTGGTTGTTGTCGTGATTGACCGTCGGTACCTGGATGGTCGGCAGAGAGAGCGTCTCGGTGAATGCGTACAGCGGCACGCTTCCGCCGCTCGTGGGAAAGGTGACCGGCTCCGCGCCGAAGGCCTCGCGGACGCGTTCGATGGCCGCCCGGCTGACCGGAAGGTCCATCGAGGTTCGTGACGCAGCGTAGCCGAACTCTCCCTGCGTTACCTTGATCAGCATCGGGTAGCGGGCCCGGGCCTCGGCGTCGGGTTCCTCGGAAACGACGTGAAAGCCCTGTTCCCGGATGTGATCGACGAGCCTTTCGACCTGTTTCGCTGGTCGGATGTCTTTCACCAGCCGCAAGTCGAGCTCCGCGATGGCGGTGTCCGGAACGATGGTGCGTGTCTCGGCGCCGACCCATCCGCTGCGCATGCCGCGCACGTTTAGCGAGGGGTAAGTGATGGCCTCCACGCGCCGTTCCCATTCGCCCTCGGGGCGCGCGAATCCCAATGTCTGGGGAGACTGCGCCGGGTCGTCGGGAATCTGCGCAATGGCGGCGAGCTCGGTCTCCGACAGCGGCACGCGGTCGTCGTACCAGCCGTCGATCAGCACGCGCCCGGTATCGGGATCCTTCATCGAGGCGAGCAACTGGGCCAGTCGTGCCGCCGGGTTGGGTGCCCAGTTACCGTAATGCCCGCTGTGTAGCGGCTGTGACGGACCGTAGACGGTGAGCTGCACGGTGGTGATGCCGCGGGCGCCGAAGGTCAGCGTCGGGAGTCCCGACGGGTGCTGCGGTCCATCGGCGACGAACACCACGTCGGAGCTCAGCTCGGCGGCGTAGCGCTCGGCGATGGCGTTCATGTTGGGTGATCCCGCCTCCTCGTCTCCCTCGAAGATGAACTTGATGTTTGCCGCGGGGGAAACGCCCGCCTCCCGTAGGGCATCCAGCGCGGTCAACAGCATGACGATCGGGGAGCGGTCGTCCGAGGCCGAACGAGCGTAGAGGCGCCAGTCGGGATCGACGACACCGGAGGGGAACGGAACGATCTCACCGCCCTCTTCCAGTCTGCCGTCCCGCAGCACCGGCTCCCAGGGCTGGTGCCCCACCCATCGTGCCGGGTCGGCGGGCTGCCCGTCATAGTGGGCGTAGAAGAGTAGGGTACGGGTTGCTCCCGGTACCGCGAGCTCCCCGAATACGTAGGGCGGGCCGTCAGTCTCGAGCAAGCGCGCCCGCACGCCGCGGGCCTCGAGAGCGCGCAGCAGCCAGTCGGCGTTGGCGCGGATTCCGGGCTCGTCGCTGGCAACGTTCGGGATGCGCAGAAACTCCACCAGCTCGTCGAGTATGTGGTCCTCGTTCTGTTGCCGATAACGGCGCGCGAGATCGACCACCTCGCTTGCCGGCGCCTGCATCCGCGCTGTCGCCGGCGCCGGGTGCACGCTTCCCACCACGACCTCGCCAGCAGACGCCGTCGGCGTCGGCCGGGCCTGCGCCAGCGGGATCGCTGCCAGAATCGTGAAGGCGGCGAGGACGGCGTTTCTTCCGTTCATGGCTCCTGCTCCTTGCTGTCGTCCGGCGGCCGCGATCTCGCGGTTCGCCGGTTGGCTCACTCCACCAGCCGCAGCGCCGCACTCTTGATCAAACAGGTCACGGCTGTTCCGATCCCCAGCCCGAGGTCCTGCACGGCTTCCGGCGTCACCTCGGCCCACAGCCGATGATCCCCGACGCGCAGGGCGACGAAGACGCGACCTGCCCGCGGTACCAAATCCGCGACCGTCGCGGGAAGCCTGTTGCGCGCGGAAAGACCGGCCGTATCGCCGGCCGCCAGCATCACGTCCGAAGCTGCAAACTGCACGAAGACCTCCGTGCCCGTCGGTGCGGCGAGCGCCGGCAGGCGAAGACTGTCCCCGTGACCGGCGACCCGGCCGAGCCAACCGCCCCCGGATCTTCGTAGCTCTTCGAGCCGCAGCAGGTTGACCGGCTCGCCGGCGGCAACGACGGCACCGGTGCCGAGAACCAGATCCGGTGGGCCTTGTTCCGTCACTCGCCCCTCATCGACGGCAACTACCCAGTCGGCGAGGCGCTGAACCTCGGCCCGATGGTGCGACACATAGAGCATCGGAACGCGCCACTCGTGCACCACCCGGGCGACGTAGCCGAGGATGTTCTCGCGCCGCGGCTCATCGACCGCAGCGACCGGCTCATCGAGCAAGAGCAGGTCGGGAGCGCTCATCAGCGCCCGTCCCAGCGCCACCCGCTGACGCTCACCGCCGGACAGCGTCCCGGGGCGGCGATCCAGCAAACCTCCGAGCTCGAGTACGGAGACCATGCGGTCGAACGCCGGCGTGCTCGAGTGCTCTGCGTGGCGCCTACGTCCGAAGCGCAGATTGGCTTCTACAGAGAGGTGCGGAAACAGCC
Organism: uncultured bacterium; assembly: GCA_965365185.1. GTDB lineage: Bacteria > Acidobacteriota > UBA890 > UBA890 > UBA890 > CBDCGW01. The sequence continues at coordinate 2,495 of CBDUAS010000181.1, forward strand.
TCTGGTCCTGGAACACAACGCCCAGCCGGCGACGTTCCGGGGCCTCGAAGACAGCGGTCGCGGTGTCGACCAGCACATGGTTGTTCCATTTGATGTGGCCGCTGTCGGGGGCAATGAACCCGGCGATCATCATCAAGAGCGACGTCTTGCCGGCACCCGAGGGGCCGAATAGCGCCGTCGTCGGGTGCTCCGAAACGAACTCGAAGTCGACTTCGAAATCACTCGGGAAACGATGGCGGCAGGCCACCTCGAGCCGGTCTGGCGCGACCGTCCCGAGATTCGCTCCGCTGGGCGCCGGGCTCATTTCGGCTTGCCTCGACGCTCCAGCCACTCGCTCGCGGCCAAGGCGGCCGCCGCCAAGACCACCGAGACCAGGGCCAGGCGGAACGCGCCGTCGCCGCCGGCGCGGTTGAGCTGCGAAAAGACCGCGAGGGGCAACGTTTGCGTGGAGCCCGGAATGTTGCCGGCAAACGTGATGGTGGCACCGAACTCCCCCAGACTGCGGGCAAAAGCGAGGATGGCTCCGGCGATGATGCCGCTGCGCGCCAGCGGCAGGCTGACATGAACGAACGCATCGACCGGGCCGGCGCCGAGGGAGCGCGCCGCGGCTTCCAGGCGCTCATCGACTCCGCGGAATGCCAGACGGATCGCCCGGACCATGAGGGGAAACCCCAGCGCCGCGCTGGCGATTGCCGCCGCCCACCAGGTGAAGGCGACACGGACACCGAGTGTCTGCTCGAGCCAGGCGCCGATTGGGCTCTGCCGACCGAGCAGCCGCAGGAGCAGGTAGCCGGTCACCACCGGCGGCAGCACCAGCGTCAGATTGACCGCTGTCTCGACGAGCCACTTGCCGCGGAACTCGCGGCGTGCGAGCAGCCATCCCAGGGCAATGCCGAACGGCAGGGAGATCAGCACCGCCACCAGGGCCACGCGGACGCTGAGCGCTACAGCCGTCCATTCAGCAGCGCTCAGGCCCATCGAGCCCCCTCTCCATGCTGTGAGCCGGCGGCCCTTCTCATGCGTTCAGCCTGCGGCCCGGAGAAAGCCGCGATCGTAGAAATGCGCCCGCCCGCGCTCGGAGATCAGATAATCGTAAAAGCGTACCGCCTCCGGGCGGGCGCGTCCGAACAGGAGGAGAGGGTATTCGATGGTTGCGTGCAGCTCGGGGGGCACCCGGCTGATGACGCGAACGCGCGGCGTGGTCAGCGCGTCCGTAGCGTAGACGAACCCGGCGTCCACCTCGCCATCCGCGACCAGGCCGAGCGCTGCCCGCACGTCGAGCGTCGGCACGAGCCGGGGTGCCACCGCTTCCCACAGCCCGGCACTCCGGACTGCCTCGGCCGCGTAAATGCCTGCCGGCACCGAGGCCGGGTCGGCGATGGCGAGACTTCCGAACCTCGAGTTGTCGCCGATGTCGATGAACGGCAGCTCCCGGAGGTCGCTCTCGGCGGCGACCACGACCGTGAGTTGGTTGCTGACAAATGTCACCCGCCGCTCGACGTCCACGCGGCTGTCGAGGTAGTCCGCCCAGGCACCACTGGCTGACAGCAACAGGTCCGCGGGGGCGCCTTCCTCGATCTGCCGCGCCAGGATGGCGGTGGACGCGAAGCTGACCTCAACGGGCGTCGGCGCCAGGGCGCGAAAGTCCTGTACGGCTGACTCCATGGCATCGATCGTGCTCGCCGCCGCCAGCACGAGCACGGTGTCCTCGTCCGCGGACGCGCAGGCCATCGAGGTCGCACCCGCCACGAGGGCCGCCGCCAGCAGCGTCGAAACCACTGCGTACCGGCGAGCCGGGGGAGGGGATGGGGGCGCATCGCTTGGCAGGCTCATGCGCGCATGCTACTACTGGCCGCGGTTCATTGAACGCACATCGGGAAGTGGGTGTGAATCCCACGCTGCCCCGCAACTGTGATCGGGGACGAAAGCCGCCTCGAACGCTGCCCGGCGCCGCCTGGCTCCGTGAGCAACGCTCGAAAGGCCACCGGGGAGACCCGGGAAGGCGCGGTGAGTAGGTTGATCCGTAAGCCAGGAGACCGCAATCGACCTCTCGAGGTCGACCCTCGCGGGAGGGACACCATGAAGTTCCGATATCTCCTCGAAGTCGTCTTCGCAACGGTTGTCGCTGTCGGCAGTAACGCGGCGACCGCCCAGCAGGCAGCGCGTCCGCCGCAGTCCGAAAAGGAGCCGCAACGCTACGAAGAGCGGATCGTCGTCACCGCCGAGCGTGACCTCGAGAATGTCCGTGACGTCGGCAGCAGCGTCTCGGTGATCACGCGTGACGAGATCAGCGCGAGCGGCGCCGTCTGGCTCGTCGACGTTCTGCAGTTCGCTCCCGGGGTCAACGTCGTTCGCAGCGGCCCGTCCGGATCGATCACGCAGCTTTTCCTTCGCGGCACCAACACCGGACACACGTTGTTTCTCATCGACGGCGTCAAGGTCAACGCGCCGACCACCGGGAGTTACGACATCTCCGCCATGCAGCTTTCTGCCGATCAGATCGACAGGATCGAGATCGTTCGCGGCCCGCAAAGCTCGCTGTATGGCTCGCAGGCCGTCGGCGGCGTCATCAACGTGATCACTCGAGCCGGCTCGGGCGCCGGAAGCTGGGGCGCCGAAGGCGACGGTGGATCGTTCGGCACCGGCAGGTTCCACACCTGGGGCATGGGGCAGGTGGCAGATGTGTCGCTGATCGGTGGCGTCTCGTACTTCGACAGCGCCGGTTTCTCAAGCGCCAATGCTCGGAACGGCAACACCGAGACGGACGGTCACCGGAACCTGTCGTACAACGCCCGCGCGGACTACCGTTCGAGCTCCGGCGTGGTCCTGCGAGGCTTCCTTCGCGGATTCGACGCCGAGCTCGCCTACGACGGCTTCGATTTCAGTGCCGGGCCCGTCGACAGTCTGGTCAATGTTCAGACCAGCCGCGAAACCGTCTACGGCGGAGCCATCGGCCGGGACGGAGAGCGTTTCTCTTCAAACGTCGAGATTTCGTTCTCGGACGCCGATCTGGCGACCGAGACGCCGGAGGATTTCTTCACCGGATTCGAGCTCGACAGCTCGATTCGGGAGATCGACTGGCAGAACGACCTCGCTCTTCCCGGAGGCCAGCATCTGGTGACCGGCCTCGAGTACCGTCGTGAGCAAGCGCGCTCGTCGAGCAGGGGCGGCGGCTTCGCCAGCGGATTCGAAGAGCGCGTCGAGGTGGTGGGCATCTACGTGCAGGATCGCATCCGGCTCGGCCGCCGAGCCCGCGTCACCGCGGCCGCCCGCTACGAGGACCACAGTGCCTTCGGCGGAAAATGGACCGGTCGCGGCACGCTGACCTTCGATGCCGGTCGTTTGGTGCGCTTGCACGGGTCCTTCGGCAGTGGTTTCAAAGCGCCGACGCTCAACGACCTCTATTTCCCCGGATTCGCCAATCCCGACCTGCGGCCGGAGGAAAGCTCGGGGCTCGATGCCGGCCTCGACGTCGTCGTCCCGGCGGCCCGATCCCGCGTGAATGCGGTGTTCTTCTACAACGAGATCCGCCACCTGATCGAGTTCGACTTCGTGTCGGGGCGCCCGGAGAACATCGGGGACGTCACCACCACCGGCGTCGAGATAAGCGGGGAGGCGGCCCTCGGCGGGGGGGTCACGGCGGCGGCCGCATACACGTACACGCAAGCGACGCCCGCGGAGTCGGAGGATCAGCTCATCCGTCGGCCACGCCATCAGGGAGGCATACAGCTCACGCTGCAACCGACGCCGGCCCTGCGGCTCTGGGGCGAGCTCCGTGTCAAAGGGGAGAGCTTCGACAACGGCGCCCGCGGACGCGAGATTCTGGAGGGGTTCGGCGTCTTCAACCTGGCGATCGACTACCGGCTCATCGATGAGGTTCTGGGCTTCGGTACGGCGGGATTGAGCGGCTATTTCGGTGCGACGGTTACCCTGTCGCGATGAGACGAGAGGCTGGAATGTGGCCGCCGGGGAGGTCAAACTCGATCGGGGTACCACGGAGACGATTTCTATGGCCAAGCTGACGAAGCTGTACACGCGCCAGGGAGACGATGGGACGACGCGGCTCGGCGCCGGCGCCGAGGTGCGCAAGGACTCGCTGCGCGTCGAAGCCTACGGCACCGTCGACGAGCTGAACGCCTGCGTCGGGCAGGCGCTCAGCGCGGGCTTGTGCGACCGCCTGACCAGCGAGCTTCGCGCCCTGCAGAACACGCTTTTCGACCTCGGGGCAGATCTGGCCACTCCCGCCGCGGACGAGCCGGAGTTTCACGTTCCGCGCATCGAGGCGCGCCACGTCAGGGCCCTGGAGCGACTCATCGATGAGCTCACGGAGGCGGTCGGCCCGCTGGAGAACTTCATCCTCCCCGGGGGGGCGCCCGGAGCCGCGGCGCTGCACATCGCCCGGACTGTGTGCCGGCGGGCGGAGCGGAGGATCCTCACCCTGGGGCGAGAGGAGGACATCGGTGACCAGATCGTGCCCTTCATCAACCGGCTGTCCGACGCCCTGTTCGTCATGTCGCGGTTCGAGAACCTGAAGGCCGGCGTCGCCGAGCCCTTATGGGAACCGGGCGAGTAACGGCGCCGCGCGGTCGGATCGTGCCACCGGACGTGGTGATCCTCGCGAGTGACTTATAACGACTACCTTCGTCTATTTCTGGCTAGAAGTGTTTTTTTATCTTTAGCAGCCATGAAAAATGACTTACTCTTGCGCTGAGTGATGATGAGGACCGGTGACCGCTTGCGCCGTTGATGTAAGCTGACGGTGGTGGGTCGAGCGGCGCCAATCCGAGGGAAGGGCCCGATGGGCGAGGGTAGGGGAAAACTCGAGGCCTTGATCGTCGACCTGCAGGCGAAAAAGGCCGAGCTCGAGAGACTCATCCAGGAGTACGAGCTCATGCTTCCGCACCTGGCCAAGGCCCGCGAGGCCCTGGATGAGGCGGGGA
>CBDUAS010000182.1:0-7431 GCA_965365185.1 uncultured bacterium
GGGTGAGAAAGTGGACGGCATCGCAAGCGGCAGCGGCGAGGTGGCTCGCGTGGTTCCGGCGATGATCCCCTTGAAGGACTCGGCGAGGGCCCGGGCTTCCGCGTCACCGCGGGCGCCGCGCTGTTCCGGCCGCGCAGCGCCGACGGCGCCGATCACCAACGCCCCGATACCGATCAACGTGAAGAAAGACAGCCGGGTTGTTCGCTTCATGGTGTGCCTCTCGTTGCCGAAAGCAAGCCGGAAGGATGCGACGCGAGGTGGTTCGCCGCGGCGCCAATCTACCGCGGCCGCCGCAGAGCTTCCACGAAGGGCTGCTATATTCGGGTACCCCGGTCCGCTCCGAAGACGAGGAGCCTCTGCGTGGTTCGAGCCGTCGCCGCTTTCCCGCTGTGTCTGTTGATCCTCCTGCCCTACGCCGGTTGTCACGCTGCCGGCGCGGCAGATGCCGCCGCCGAGCAAGCTCCCCCCGCCCCAGCACCTGCACCGCGCCCTCCGGGCGGCGTCGGAGCAGCGGCACCGATCTCCCTGGCCCCCTGCAACGACCCGCGCATGGGCGAGGAGGCGCTCTGCGGCGCGCACGAGGTTTACGAGAACCGTACGGCGTCCACCGGGCGGACCATCGCGTTGAACATCGTGGTGTTGCCGCCGATCGAGACCGATCTGCCGACGTCGCCGGTCTTCTACCTCGCCGGTGGGCCCGGGGCGGGCGCCACGCGATCTGCCCGCGTTCTGTCACGGTCATGGATGCGCCAGCGACACGGCATCGTGCTCGTGGATCAGCGGGGCACCGGCCGGTCGAATCCGTTGGATTGCACGGCGACCGCTCCCGATGGGCTTCAGGGCTATCTGCAGCAGTCATTCGGCAGCCCCGCAACCTTCCGTCGATGTCGTGCGGCACTCGAGCGGATCGCCGACCTGAGGCTCTATTCCACGCCGATCGCCATGGACGACCTCGACGAGGTGCGACGGGCGTTGGGTTACGAGCGGGTGAACCTTTACGGTGGCTCCTACGGCTCCCGCGTTGCGCTCGTGTACATGCGGCGTCATCCCGACTCCGTGCGCACGGCGATCCTGACGGGTATCGCACCGATCGCCTTCACCAACCCGCTTTATCACGCCCGCGAGGCACAGAATGCGCTCGACGGGATCTTTGCCGAGTGCGCCGCCGATGCCCCGTGCCGCGGCGCGTTCCCCGACCTCGAGAGGAAATTCGAAGAGGTACTGACCCGGCTCGAGGCCGAGCCGGCAACGGTTACCGTGGCGCACCCACGCTCGGGCGAACGGGAGCGCATCCGGCTGGGCCGCGAGGCGTTCGCGGACGGACTGCGGGTGTTCATGTACTACATGCCGCGGGCTCGCCAGGTGCCGCTGCTCATCCACGAGGCCTGGCGCGGAAACCTCCAGCCGGTGGCGCAGGCGTTGCTGGAGAGCAACTTCGGGTTGGCTACGGCCTTGCAGATGGGGATGCTGCTGTCCGTGACCTGTGCCGAGGACGTGGATCGCATTGACCCCGCCGACATCCCCGTGGCCACGAACGATACGTTCCTCGGCGACGCCCGCGTGCGCCAGCAGGTCGCGGCCTGTGCCGTCTGGCCGCGGTCGGACCTGCCGCAAGATTACGCCGAGCCGGTTGCTGTTGACGTCCCGGTGCTGCTGTTCTCCGGTACGCTCGACCCGGTGACCGGTCCGCGCTGGGGCGAGGAGGCGGCGGCCAATCTACCGCGCAGCCTGCACCTCGTTGTCCCCGGAGCCCACGGGGTCGACGGGCCGTGCGTTCGCGACATTTCACGTCGCTTCCTGGATTCAGGTAGTCTGCAGGGGCTGGACACCTCGTGCGTCGACGAGATTCGCCTGCCGCCGTTCGAGCTGCGGTGAACCGCGCCGAACATCTTCCACAGGAGCGAACGATGTCCGATCAGATCGTCATCCACGGCTTCGAGACTTCCAACAATTTCAAGGTGCGCGCGGCGCTCGGTTTCAAGGGCATCGACTACCGCTTCGAGACCATCGACCCGGCTGATCGCGCCGGCCTGGTGAAGCTCTCCGGCCAACCGTTCACCCCGGTCATGGTGCACGGCGAGCTGGTGATGTTCGACTCCGCGGCGATCCTGCGGTACTTCGAGGCCAACTTTCCGGACACACCCAGGCTTTTCAGCAGCGATTACGACACCATGCGTAAGATCGAGGATTGGGAGTTCTTCGGCCGCACCGAGCTGCACGAGGCGCTGATGATCATGGTCCGGCAGCGCAAGGCCGGGATCGAGGATCCCGACAAGACGGCCCACGCCGCGCGGGTCTTCGCTGCCGCGACCGGCAAGCTCGAGGAGGCCTTGGCCGACGGCCAGTGGCTAGCGCACACGCGGCTGACGGCGGCCGACATCACCTGTGCGGCTGTCGTGCACCGCGTTGCTGCGATGAACGCATTCGAAATGCCGCCGGACCGTCCGAGCACGTACGCCTGGGCCGACAAGGTGATGGCCTACGATCGCGGCCCAGGTGCTTAGCGGCGCCTGCCAGCGGGGAGAAGGCGGGGCAACGACGGCTGCTAGAGCCCGCCGGAGCCGATGATCGGACGGCCGATCGACATGATGCCGCCAACGATCAGAAGCAGCGACAGGACGACGCCGGAGAGGGCCACGGCGTAGCTTTTCTGCTCGCGGCGCCTGTTCACGATGTTGGTGACGTGAGCGACCGAAACCGCGGCGAGCATCATGACGACATGTCCGAGCAGCGCCGGGTAGCTCGGGATGAGCAGGTACAGCAGGATGCCGGTGAGGACCTGCACGTCCATGAGACCGACGTAGGCCCCTGTGAGCGCTCCCGCGGGCTTGTCGAAGGTGCGTCGCGTCGCCAGGCCGAAGAGCAGGTAACCAAGCGCGGCGAGGGCCGCCAGCAGGACGAGATAGCGGATTCCGGAATGCATGTAGAAGATGGCGCTCATGACGGTCACTGTACCGCGATCACGATGATCGCGCTCTCTGTGCAATGCCCGCCTACGCCGGCCGTGTGGCGGGTGACGGATCCAGGGTGGATGATTGACGAATGAACGACGACGCGGCGGACATTGCCCTTCTCGAGGCAGCGCGGCTCTTGCCGCGTGCGGCGAGAGAGGCCATACGTTCAAGGCTCGAGGGGCGAGGGGCCGCAGAAGTCGTCCGGCCCGAGGGGCCGCTCGCCGTGCCCGCCCCGGTGTTCGTCACCTTGCGCATCGGTGGTGAGCTGCGCGGCTGCATCGGCAGCCTGATGCCGCTGTGTGGCGACCTCGTCGAGGAGACGATGGATCGGGCGTGCGCCGCCGCCTTCGAAGACCCGCGCTTTCCGCCCCTGACGCTCGAGGAAATCGACGCCACGTCGATCGAGGTGTCGATCCTTCGCCCGCTGCGACCGGTCGCCTCCGGGAAGGAGCTCGACCCGGCGCGCTTCGGCATCGAGGTCACCGACCGCGACGGCCGGCGCGCCGTCTTGCTGCCGGGGATCGACGGTATCGATACCGTGGAACGTCAGATCGAGGTAACCCGGCGGAAGGCGGGAATCTCCGCGGACGCGGACGTGGAGATCCGCCGCTTCTCGGTGGTCAAGGTGCCGGACCCGGATTCGTGAATCAGCGGCCGTCGCGGCCGCCGCCGCGCATCCCGCCTCCGGGAGCACCGCCGCCGAATCCTCCGCGGCCGCGCCCGCCGCCGAACTCCCAGGGCATGATCCCCTCGTCGTACACGGCGTTGGGGTTGTCGGGGTCGACGTAGCGCCAGCGCACGGCGTCGGCGTAGATGCGCCCGTCGGCCAGGTCCGACAGCTCGACCGCAGCTTCGTCTCCCGCCTCGAAGCGAAAGCGTCCGAGGGCGTTCCAGCCGGGCTCGAGCTGGTTCGTCGCGACGGTCATCTCGGTGGCGCCGCCGGCGTGGAAGATCGAGATCTTGTAGGAGCTCGCGGCGCCCCAGAACCCGTTCCGGCTGCTGCCGTTGATGCGTCGGGGCAAGAAGTAGTAGGCGATGTCGTACTCGCCGGCGTGCGGCAGCGTCGTCGTCCACACCGCCGGCTGTGCGCCGTCACCGCCGCCCTTCATGCGATAGTTGGTCTCGTAGCGGCCGAACGAGAACGTGTTGTCGCGAACGCTCCAGTTGCCGCCCTCCAGCCCGGGTCGTAGGTAGCGCTGCACCCGGCGCACCGGCATCGAGAACCCCTCGTCTTCGTTGTCGACGATGATCTCGGTGAACGCGGCTTCTTCTTCGGTCACCACGCGAACATATTCTTCCGGCGGTCCGGGCTCGACCTCCTCCGGAATGCGCAGCGGCGAGCGCAGGGGCCGGCGGTTCTTGGCCAGGAAGGGCTCGACGGAGACCATCCCCGGGCGCACGCCGATGACCATCGACACCTCGACCTCCTCGCCGCCCGCGATCTCGACGTTCTTGGTCACCTCATCGCCGCGTCCCATGAGCTGCACCTGCACGAAGCCGCGGCCGGGCTCGCCGTTGCGGATGCGCACCATCACCTGGTACACCACGGCGCCCCATTCGTCTTCGACCTTCTTTGCCTCGGTGCGTGTGAGCGTGTAGCCGGGCACGTAGGTGCCGTACACCCAGTCGCGAATGAGCCGGTCGAGGTTCTCCCGTGAGACCTCATCCTCGCTTCTGCCCTCCGGCACCACGGCTCGCTCGAACTCCGCGAACGAGATGTCGTCGTATTGCGACGTCTCGCCGAATGCTTCCAGCGTATCGATGAACTCGTCGGATCCGACCACGGCCTCGATCATGCGGAACATGGTGAGCCCCTTGGCATCCAGGACCGAGCGGTACAGGTCGGGGTCGGCATCGGGATCGAGCTCGGCCAGCGATCGTGTTTGCATGGCCTCGAGCATCTCTTCCCAGCTCGCGCCCTCCCCGATCTCGCGCGGGCCCTCGCGGCTGGTGCTTTCGACGCGGATGGTGACGCCGCCTCCCGGGCCACCGCCGCGCATCATCATGCCCCGCCCCATGCCGCCTCCGCGTCCGCCCCTCTGGAAGAGCGTCGAGCGGATCTCCTGCGACAGGTCCTCCTGCATGTACACGGGCATGCCGCGGGCCAGCAACGAAGCGTTTTCGCCTTCGAATCCGCGGTTGAAAGACCACAGTTGCACCAGCGGCGAGCGGAACAGGCCGCCGTTGTTGCCTTCCGGGCTGAGGAACACCGAGAATACGGCGTTGGCGAGCTGATCTCGCTTCAGGCGAGCCGGGTCCTGGTTCTGCCCACGCTCCGAGGTCAACGTTCGGTTGACGCGCTGCGTCATGCGCTTCATCTGCGCCACGAACGTGTCTTCTTCGACCATCAAGACGCCCGGCTGTGTCAGGCCGCCGCTCTCCTCCCAGCCCTCGTAGTACCACTGCACCAGGAAGGGAACCTCGACAACCGCCAGACGCTCGTAGGGGTAGGGGAGCCCGGTCTCCTGTGCCATCGCCGTGAGAAGCTGGTCCACCAAGCCGACCACCTCCTCGGTGGCGTCCTCGAAGAGGGCGAGCTGTGGAACGTGATGCGGGTGCACGTAAAGCGCAACCTCCTTGTCGCCAACGTCGGCGGAGAAGATCTCGTACTCGCCGACGTTGAGCGAAAGCTGCGGCACGGGCCAGGCGATGTCCCATACGGTCTCGCTGCGACCCGGCTCGCTTTCCGATTGCGCCGCCGGTATGCCCTGCGTGACGACCTCCAGGCCGGCGGGAACGTCGATGATGATCCGGCCGGTGGAGAACGACACCGGCCGGCCGTCCTCGTTGCCGTAATCGACGCCCGGTACCGGGTACCAACGGCTGCGTGGCGGCAGGAAGACGGAGTCGGAGCGGATCCATGCGGTCAGATCGCCCTTGTGAATCGGGCCGTCCCACTTCTCGATGCGGGCGGCCGAGCGCAGCAGGTCGAAGCCCTCGCGATCGATGTCGCCGCCGTAGCGCATCTTGACGGTCGTCTCGGCGTTCGGGGGCAGCGCTGTCGCGGGGGTCACCTGCAACACCGAGCCGTCGACCGCGAACGCCAGCTCGCGGTCGTTCCCGTCGGTCACCGACGAAACCACCAGCCCGGGGTTGAGCGTGAAGACGAACGTCTCGAGAGCGATATCTTCGAGGTTGACGACCCGAAGCTCGGCGTGGGTGGCCAGCGGCACACCGTTTCTCATGATGGAGACGTCGAGGTCGTAGCTCAGAACGGTGGCCACCGGTACGTCGCCGTAGCTGATCTGCGTGGCAAACAGCCCGGCGCGGTCCTGTTCGACGGCCAGATCGTGGCGCGCCATGTTGCCGTACGCCGCGACGGCACCGAAGACACCGAGCAGGGCCATCACGTGCCCGACCTTCGACGCCATACCCGGTTGCGGCAGCCGCGGATAGCGGGCAATCGACAGGCCGAGCAAGGCCAGCGCCAGCGCCAGGTAGAAGACGCGGATCTCGAGCACCCGGGTGACATCTCCGAGGCCGAGCATGTCGGAGAAGTACAGCGGAGCGAAGAACGCCCCGAAATCGAAGATGCCGCCGTAGCGCGTGCCGAGGAAGAACAGGACAGCGATGATGTAGGCGATCGAGACCAGGGCCACAGCGGTCGTGTTGCGTAGCGCCGCGCCGAGCGAAAACGTCAGTGCCGACATGAAGATCAGCGCCGGCAGGGTCATCAAGAGGAAGTACCCCAGGTAGGGCGTCAGCAGAAACGGCTCGCCGGTGATGCTGATCTTCGCCGCCTGGATAGTCAGCGTCAGCGCCAGCACGCAGAGGCTGAGAACGGTGAGCGCTTGCACGACGCCGAGGTACTTGCCGGTGACGAGCTCGGCGGTCGACAGCGGCCGCGCGGCGACCACCTCCTCGACCTGGGCCTTTTCGTCCGCGGCGCGGAAGTTGCCGGCGACGAACGCAATCAGAACCGTCTGGATATAGGTATAGAAGTAGAAGGGGATGAACCCGCTCAGCCCCAGTGCCGTGGCTCGGTCGTCCATCTCGCCCTGGGTCTCGGCAATGGCCAGCACGACGCCGAAGAACAGCGGGATCGAGATGCCGATGAGCCCGAGGGCGCGGAAGCGCGTCGTCCGCATCAACATGATGCGCTCGTAGCGAGCGACGCCGAAGATGTTGCTCAGCATCTTCATCGGACGGCTCCCTCCGGGGCGTGGCCGTCCATCGCCATGTAGTAGATGTAGGCGTCCTCGAGGTTCGGTGGCTCGGGCTCGGCGTGCGGCGGCGGGTCGTCGTCGCCGACGATGCGCACGGTGAGGTCATCGCCCATCGGTGTCACGGTAACCACGTGCCAGTCCTTCTGGATCTGAGCGAATCCCGCGTCATCGACGTGCAGGGACCAGGTCTTGTTCTCGGCGTGGCGGACGAGATCCTCCGGCGGCCCGTGAAACAGGAGCCGGCCGAAGTTGAGCACGGCGATGTCCTCGCAGCTACTCGAGATGTCACCGACGATGTGCGTCGAGATGAG
>CBDUAS010000183.1:0-7377 GCA_965365185.1 uncultured bacterium
CGAGGACCGGGGTGGCGAAGAACCTCGTCTACAGATCGAGAATTGCCGGCGACATGCCGACGGGGCGTCCCTGCGGAATGGAAGAGAGACGCTCCGCCGGGAACCCCTCTAGCGGCGCATGATGCCGACGATTCCGTGCGGCGGCTTGTCCTCCAGGTCGATAACGAACGTCGAGGCCTGGCCGCCGGCATCGACGGCCCGGATCTCCAGGCTGAACTCGTCGACCGGCCGTACGTTCAGGTCGGTCGCCGCGCGGATCTGCTCGCTCAGCCGGCCGAGGAGATCCATGTGCTCCGCCAGGGAGAAGCTGTCTCGCAGCCGGGCGGAATAATGCTCGGCGACCACGGCTTGCAGCGCCTCTTCGGAGCCGTCCTCGAGCGCCTGCATCAGGGCCATGGCCTTTCGGCCCCGGGGCGAGTCGGGGATCCCGCCGTCGGAGACCCCGCGCGGGTCGCCACCGCTCACTTCGCGTTCGACAGCGGGCTCGCCCTGCCCCGGCACGGCGAACGGCACTGGCTCGCCGCGTAGCGCCCCGATCACGTCGGCGGCCAGCGCCATCGGCCGGTAGCCGGCGTTGGTGTTGACGATGATGACGTCGTCGGCGTGATCGATCTCCATCACCACGGTGATGAAGCCGAAATCGTCTCCGCCGGCGTACACCCTGTGGGGATCGTCCTTCGGATAGAAGCGCGCCAGCGCGTCGGGTCCCAGCACGTCGCCGCCGCGCACGGCGCGAATCCAGCGCAGCAAGTCTTCGGCGTTGGCCACCATGCCGCCCGCGCCGGTTAGCGCCCAGGTTGGAAACGGCCAGTGGTGCGGTGCGTTGTCTGCGTGCATCCGACCGTTGCGACCTCGAGCGACATCGGCGTCGGGCCAACGATCCTCACCGTGAAACCCGCTGTGCTCCATGCCCGCTGGCTCGATGAGCTTCTGGCGAACGTACTCGGGATACGGCTGCCCGCTGACGTTCTCGATGATCGCAGCCAGCAGCGTGTAGCCGGAGTTCGAGTAGGCCTCCTCGGAGCCAGGCGCGAAACGCAGCTTCTGGTCGAAGATGCGTAGCAATGCTTCCTCGCGGCTCATCGGTTGATGATCGCCGCTATCGTCGTGATACTCGTGAAACCCTGCCCGCATTCTCAGCAGTTGGTCGAGGGTGATGTCGCGCTTGTCGGCGGGGACACCTTCGAGGTGTTCCGACAGAGTGTCGGAAAGCGACAGCCGACCCTCCTCCGCGAGCTTCAGAACGGCGGCCCGGGTGAACGCTTTCGTCACCGAGCCGATGGCGAAGACGGTCGACGTGTCGATCGGCACTTCGCCCGCGGTGTCGGCGGACCCGTAGCCCGCGTGCAGAACCACCTCACCGTCGACGACGGCGAGGATCTGTCCGGCGAAGCCGCCCTCGACGGCCTCGGCGATCAGCCGATCGGTCTCGGCGCGTTGTGCGGAGATCGGCTCCATGGAGTAGACGATCGAAGCGCTCGTCAAGACGGCCACGAGGGCGAAGCCTCCGAGTCGTTTGTAGGGGCACCGTGAGTTCATTGCTGTGCGTTCTCCGTTTTTCAGGGAGCGATCGACCTTGTTCCTGTGATTGACTCAGCTTTGCACGAGGCCGTGAAGAGCGTATGAACCTCTGCCGGCGTCGCCAGGAGCGCCGGTGGTGACGGCGGTTCGACCGGCGGGCGAGGATGCCATGTTCTACAACTACAGTCTGGCGGGCTACTTCATCCTTCTGTTCGTTGCCTTCGTCGCCACGCTCAACGGCCTGATCATCCTCAAGACCAGGACATTCCGGATGCCCTTCGGAGCCGGGGAGCGCGTCGAGGGCCCGGCAGCGATGTGGGGAGGGGTCGGGCTCATCGTGCTGGGCCTCCTGAGCCTGGCCGCCCTCGTCTGGGTGCTCTTCCGCTAGCCCGATTCTGGTTGGCGGCCCGCGGCTGCGTGACCACGAAGTGGGCTCGCTGAGCGCGCCGCCGTTGCCTAGAGCACGCTCTCGTCGCTCAGCTTGCGAATGATCGTTGCCAGCCGATGTCGCTCCTGCACGCGGTGCGTGCCGAAGGCGAACACCAAGAAGAGGGCAATGGCCCCGAGGCATCCCAGCAGTGTCGCCCGGTACACGCGGGGCTCCTGCAGGTGCGAGAGCGTATAACCCACCACTCCGAAGAAAATGAACGCGCCGACGCCCAGGGCAAAGTAGGAGGCGAACAGATCGGCCTTGCGGCGGGTGCGATCCCAGGTCAACAGATCGTCGACGGTGCGCTGCTCCTGAGGGTCGAGGCTGTGAATCATCTGCTCATCTCCCGCGTGTGACGCCCGTTCGAGCCAGCCGACGTTTCCATCGTATACCGGGCTTCGGAGGGCGCTCCAGAGCCACGAGCTCCGGAGGGAATCAGCCTCCGGAAAGAAACCGAAGAATCTCGCTCATCAGGCGCTCCGCCTGATCGGTCTCGAAGATGAACTGGGCGTGGGCGTCGCCGTCGAGGACAACGAGCTGCTTGGGCTCGGGCGCGCGTTCGAATTGATCGCGGATGTCCACCAACCGGCGTTCGCCGCCGTAGTACGGATCCTCACGCGCGACGATGAACAGCTTGGCGCCCTTGATTCGTTCCGGCTCCGAGACGATGGAGTGGGCCAGCAGTACCAGGCGGTCGATCTCGCCCGCTTCCATTGCGATGGATGCACGAGCTGCTGCCCCGCCACCGAAGCTGGCCCCGACAACCCCGACTGTGCGTGCGCCGTTGTCACGTAGGTAGCGCACGGCCGCCATCACGTCGTAGTGGGCGTCGGTGTCGGAGCTATCCTGAGGGCCGCCGCGCGATTGCCCGCGGCCGCGAAAATCGATCGCCAGCACGCGGTATCCGGCCTCCGCCAGCTCCGGCGCCTGCTCCGCCCAGCTTCCCTTGTCAAAGCGGGCGCCGTGGGCCAGCACGACGCCATGATCACCGGCGCCGTAGAGGTCGGCGTAGACGATACCGCCGTCCTCGGTGGGGAAGGACACGAGCTCCTGGCCGCGCGGCCCGCTGCCGTCCGCGTCCGTCACGGCACCCGAGACGGAGGCGTTGGGCGGCGTCCGGGCGCCCAGAGCGGCGAGAAGAACCACCACCGCCGCAACCAATCTGCCGGTGCCCTTGCTCCCCCTTGTGCCGTTCACTGCTCGAGCTGCTGGAGTACTTCGCGGATGCGTTTGCCGTCCGACTTCGACAGACACGGCAGTTCGGTCGAGGACTGCCCGCGTGTTTCGATGCGCACCTTGTCCCAGAAGATCCCCGAGACGTAATCGAAGCCCGCCACCTTGTGCCAAGGGATCTCCTCGTCTTTCTCGCTCAAGTGGAAGGGGCCGGGAGTGGAAACGATGATCTTCTCTTCACTCAGATGAATGGTCTGTGGCAAGAACCGGCCGCGTTGCAGCAGCGTCGGCAGGCCGCGAGCGGTCACCGAGAAGGCCTCGAATTGGGGACCGCCGGGCGCCGATGCGAAATCGTGCCGGCACCAGCGGCAACGCACCGCGTCGTCCGGCACGAGAACGCGGCACGCCGGGCAGCGCTTGCCTTCGACGCGCTCGCCGCAGAAACGGCAGACGGCTGCATCCGCGGGTATCTCGCTCCGACACTCCGGACAGCTCTTCATGTCGAACCGATCATACGACGGTCGCGAGGCGAAAGGGCAGGAGGGTGACGCGGTGCCGAGCGGGCCGCTCGTAGCCCCGTTGAGCCGGAGGCCGCAACGGCTGCGGGCACCGGTCCGCGGTAACCACCCTCGGGTGTAGGATTTACCCACGATCGTCCCGAACCCGGAGAAACCTGCTCATGCTTTCACGTCGAAACCTCATCGGAGCTTCCGCCGCCGCCGCTGCGGGTGCCGCCGCTCACGCCGCCCTGCCCACGGGAGCGCGTGCCGCCACCGCATCGCAGGAACAGGCCCTACCTCCCTCGATCGCTGCTTTGAGGCCGCCCCGCGAGGTGCCGGTACCGATCTCCACGGAGGAACGCCGTGGGCGGGTGGAAAAGGCGCAGCGCTTGATGATCGACAACGGCGTCGACGCCTTGCTGATGGCGGGCGGCACGTCGATGATCTACTTCTCGAACGTTCGCTGGGGCCTGAGCGAACGCATGATGGCGCTGGTGGTGCCGGCGCGGGCCGACGCGTTCGTCGTCTGCCCGGCCTTCGAAGAGGAACGTGCCCGGGAACAGCTCGAGACGGGTCCGTTCGGCGGCGAGACCCAGGTTTACACCTGGCAGGAGCACGAAGATCCTTACGCTCTCGTAGCCCAGGGGCTGCGCGACCGCGGCATCGCCGGCGGCAAGCTCGGCATCGAGGAGCGCACCTACTTCGTCTACGCCAACGGCATCGCCCGCTCGGCTCCGACCATCGAGCCGGTCGACGCCATCCCGATCACGGCCGGCTGCCGGGGTGTGAAAGACGATCACGAGCTGAACCTGATGCGGCTGGCGTCGAAGGTGACGTTGCGCGCCTACAAGGCCGCCTACGAGGCGATGGAAGAAGGCATGACCCAGTCGGACTTCGGCAATCTGGTCGCCATGGCGCACCGGCAGCAGGGCTACAGCGGCCGTGCCGGCGTGCAGACCGGACAGTTCTCGGCGCTCCCGCACGGATCTGCGCAACCGCAAATCATTCGCGAAGGCACCATCCTGCTGATCGACGGCGGCTGCTCCGTGGAGGGCTACCGATCCGACATCAGCCGCACCTTCGTGCTCGGGGAGCCCACCGACAAGATGCGCAGCGTCTTCGCCATCGAGCTAGAGGCTCAAAGCGCGGCGCTTGCCGCCGCCAAGCCCGGGGTGGAGTGCCAGGCGGTCGACGCCGCCGCGCGCGGGGTCATCGAGGACGCCGGCTACGGCCCCGGCTACACGTACTTCACCCACCGTGTCGGGCACGGCATGGGCATGGACGGGCACGAGTGGCCGTACCTGGTGAAGGGCAATACGTTGCCGCTGGCGCCGGGCATGGTGTTCAGCGACGAGCCGGGCATCTATATCCGCGGCGAGTTCGGTGTGCGCCTCGAAGACGATATGGTCATCACCGAGGACGGCGCCGAGCTGTTCACGCCGCAGAGTATGTCGCTGGACGATCCGTTCGCCGACGTTCCCTGAGGCGATTCGCTTCGCCGCTGCGGAACCGGCTCTTCAGGTGCGCTCGTACTCGGCCTCGAAAAGGGTGGCCCACTGGATCCCGTCCTCCGACATCTCCATGCGGGAGTGCATGAGCCCCTCGCTGGACAGGTCCCAGGTAAGGCGCGTGGCCATGCGCGGCGCATCGCTGGTCAGGATCATGACGTCGCCGTCGAAGGCGCCGGCGAACACCTCCATCATCGGGCCGCTCATGACGTCCAGCCAGTGCATCACGTAGCGGTCGCCTTCGGGGTCGTAGGTGGTGACCCCGTGGCCGCGAAAGGTGATCTTGCCGTCGCGCTCTTGTTCGTAATCGGTGACGATCGCGAAGCCATCGAGTGCCGAGCGGATGTCGTTGCGTCCCACTGCAGTGCCGCCCGCTGGATCCCATTGCGACGGAGCCATGTGCTCGGTTCCTTCCCATCGCCCGATCAGGCGCTCGAGCTTGCGGTGTTGCTCGCTGGGTTTGGCTGCTTCCATGGCGCGTTCCTCTCACTGGTTGCGCCGCGTGCCACGCTCACGCGGTTGCGCGATAGATCTGGATGAGGTTGCCGCACGTATCCGCGAACACGGCGATCATGGCGGAGCCCACATCAGTGGGCGCGGTTGGAAACACGACACCGAGCTCGCCCAGCCGCTCGTACTCGGCCTGAACATCGTCAACGGCAAACGCGGTCAGCGGGATTCCCTGCTCGAACAGCGCCTGCTGGTAGGTCTTTGCGGCCGGATTGGCGTTGGGCTCGAGCAGTAGCTCGACGTCGTCGTGACCCTCGGGGGATACGACGGTCAGCCAGCGGAACTCCCCCAGGGGAAGGTCGGTCTTTTTGACGAAACCCAACACGTCGGTGTAGAAGCGAAGGGCCTCGTCCTGATCCTCGACGAGGATGCTCGAGAGCTCGATTCTCATGCGGTCATGACTCCTTTCGGCCGGCGACGGGCAAGTGCTCAGAAGCTCCGCGGAGTGCGCCTATGCAAGCGGTTTCGACGGGCCTTTTCAACCGGAGCGGTGGCGCTGCCTGCAACGTGACGCCCCCCCGGCCACGCGGTACCTTTGAAGCCGGTGGCCGCGGCGATGGCTCGTCCGCGGCCTTTCCGTCACCTTGGCCGGGACGATCACGATGCGATCTCGAGGAACCTGTTACGGAATGGGTATGACGGCTGTGCTCGCCGGTGCGGCCGCAATCATGGCGCTCGGCTCGCCGGACGCGGGCGCGGTGCAGGGGGCGCAGCCCGTGTTTCGCGACGGGCAGGCGCAGATCGTCGAGGCCTTCGCCGATGCGTCGGCCTGGATCCGCGAGGAGGTGTGGGTCGAGGCGTCCTTCGATTCCGACGATGACGGGCGGCCGGACCGGTTGCACGTAGGGATCGTGCGACAGGGGCAAACCGAGACCGAAGGTCTGAAGGTGCCGGTCATCTACGAGTCGAGCCCCTACTTTTCCGGCACCTCGGGCGACCGCAGCTACCTGTGGAACGTGCGCCAGGAAGTCGGCGCCGAGCCGCCACCGCGACAGAACCAGCCTCCCATCGACGCCCAGCTTCGGCAAAGAGGCTGGAGCTCGCTGGTGAACGAGTGGGTGCCCCGTGGCTTCGCCGTGGTGCACTCGGAAGCGCCGGGAACGGGCGCGTCGCAGGGCTGCCCGACCATCGGCGGGCCGATCGAGGTGCAGGCGCCGGTGGCGGTCATCGACTGGCTCAACGGCCGCGCCCGGGCGTTCACCGCGCCCTACGGCGGTGAAGAGGTGAGCGCCGACTGGGCCACCGGCAAGGTGGGCATGACCGGAACCTCGTATAACGGCACCATCCCGGTGGCCGCCGCGACCACCGGCGTGGAGGGCCTGGAGGCGATCATCCCCATCGCGCCCAACAACTCCTACTATCGCTACTACCGCGCCAACGGGTTGGTGCGGCATCCGGGCGGCTGGCTGGGCGAGGACATCGACTTCCTCTACGACTTCGTCAACAGCGGCAACCCGGAGTTTCGCGCCCATTGCAACGCCAAGTACCGCGACGGCGAGATGGCCGCGGGTATGGACCGGGTGACCGGCGACTACAACGACTTCTGGGCCGGCCGCGACCTGATGCGCGACGTCGACAACATCCGCGCGGCGACGCTCATGGCGCACGCCTTCAACGACTGGAACGTCAAGCCCGAGCACAGCGTTCTGGTGGTCGAGGCACTGAAGCGCAACGGCGTGCCCTACCAGGTGTACTTCCACCAGGGCGGGCACGGCGGCGCGCCGCCGCTCGAGCT
>CBDUAS010000184.1:0-7376 GCA_965365185.1 uncultured bacterium
TAAAAGCGGGGCTCGGCGACCGACTCGGCGATCTCGTCGCGCATGGTGGAGGCGCGAAACAGTGGAACCTCCGGATCGATGCCCGCCATGCGGGCGCGAACCTGAGGCAAAACGCTCAGCGGCGCGGGCGTGGTGCGGATCAACAGCCCGGCGCTGCGGAAAAGGTTCGGCACCATCCGCGCGGGTGCCTGGGACAGCGGCAGGAAGACCTCGGGTGAGGCTTTCGGGTCGACGCCCGCGGTGCGCACGTCGCCAACGACACCGACCACCTCGAGCTGCTCACCCCCCATGAACGGGAAGACCTGACCGACGGGATCCTCGTCGGGAAAGAGGGCGCGCGCCGCCGACTCGTTGACCACCGCCACCGGGCTGTTTCCGGACCGGTCGTCGCGGTCGAAGAATCGTCCTGCAACCCGCTGCATGCGCAGCGCTTCGAAATAGCCGGCCTCCACGACCCGGATGCCGAAGGTGACGGGCGGCGCGTCGGGACGCTCGGGCTCGTCGGAGATCGCCATGCCGATGCGGATGTTGGGCTCGCGGGTGGGCGGCACGCTTGCAAGCGCCACGTCTTCGACACCGGGGAGCTCCTCGAGAGCGGCGATCGACTGATTGAAGAATCCGGTGAAGGACTCGGCGCTGGCGTAACGCGACTGCGGCATCTGCAGGTTCACGTTCAAGATGTTGTCGGGGTCATAGCCCGGATCCACCGAGACCAGGCGGACGAAGCTCGAGACCAAGAGGCCGGCGCCGACGAGCAGGATCACCGACAGGGAAACCTCCGCGGCAACCAGGATCTTGCGCACGGCGTCGCCGCCGATTGCCCGGCCATCGGCACCACCCTCCTGCTTGAGCGCCCGCGTCAGGTCGACGGCGGCGGCACCGCGCGCGGGCATGAGGCTGAACAGCACTCCGGTGAGGGCCGTTACCAATGCCGTGAACCCCAGCGCCCAGCCGTCCACGGTTACGTTCTGCAGCCGCGGGATGAAGTCGGGACCGAGCGAGCGCAGGACTCGCAAGCCGACGCCCGTGATGACCAGGCCGAAGGCACCGCCGAGAGTCTGCGATCCGAGCACGACGTGGATGCCGCCGCCGATCGTGCCAGCACCAAGTTCGCGACGTTCGCGCAGGCGATCAGCAAGACGAATCCGACAGCGCCCATCAGCATGGTCAGCGAAGAGCGCACCGGACCGACGAGCTCGTCCTGCAACACCACCAGCTCGACGAAAGGCTGGTCCTCGGGCTGTGCCGCATCGCCGCGGCTGCCACGCACGAGCGCCGTTCCCTCCGCCGCCGCGGGGCCGACCTCGACGCCGTCGGCGAGGCGCGCGACGACCCGCCCCCAGAGCTCGATGTGAGCCCTCTCGCCGGGCCCGCCGCGGTCGGGTCCCGGGCCGCCGGGTCCGGAGCCTCTGCCCGGGCCCCCACCCGGGCCGCCGGGCCCTTCAGGGCCGGCCTGGGCCACGCGACGTTCTTCGCGCACCATGCCGGAAGTCTGCTCGGCCAGCGCATCGGTGGGCCCCTCACCCAGCGGCTGCACGATCATCGGCACCCAGTATTCAACCCCCGGGTCCGGAAAGTCGAAGCCGGCAGGCATCACGCCGACGAGCGTGCGCGAGCGGTCGTCGAGCATGAGCTGACTGCCGATGGCGTCGGGGTCTCCACCGAAGTAGCGTCGCCAGGCGCGATGCGAGAGCACAATAACGTTGTCGTTGCCGGGCGTTTCTTCCTCGTCGGTGAAGGTGCGGCCGTTCGCCGCATCGACACCGAGCAACCGAAACAGGGCAGGGGAGGCGGCGACGCCGGTCAGGCGAACGGGCTCCTCGAGCCCGGTGAGCGTGGCGGACTGGTTCGAGTACATGGCGAGGTCCGCCAGGTTTCCGCTCGTTTCTCGCCAGGCGAGAAACAGGCGCTGCGATGCCATGCTGCCGCGGTCGCCCTCCATCGTCGGGTCGATCTCCGCCACCTGTACGATGCGCTCGGGATCGTGATACGGCAGCGGCTGCAGCAGGACTCCGTTGACCACGCTGAAGATCGTCGCGTTGGCTCCGATGCCCAATCCGAGCGTGAGCACCACGACGATGGTAAAGGCAGGTGATTTGGTCAGCACACGAGCGGCGAACTTCAGGTCGTGCAGGAGCTTGTCCACGGATGCCTCCGGTCGGGGATGTTTCGACTCGCAGTACACATCGTATCTACGCGCGTGAAGATCTGATGAAGTTCCTTCGCGTTCGGTGTGACCGAGGCGCTACCATTGCCCGATGGGCTCCCCTCGAAACCGTGGAACTCTCACCTCCGCCGCCGTGCGGCCGCGGATCGCGAAGCCGCCGATTGCGGCGGCCGTGGCGATTCTCGCGGTCGTGGCCGCGTGCTCGCGCGCGTACGTGCGGGCGCCCGACGCCGGCGTGCCGGGCGGAGACGGCGGTGAGATCTCGGTCACCTATCTGATCGGGGATTTCGGCAAGCCGGCCGAGCCGTTCCGCGATCTCGTCACAGGCATCGCCGCCGACGTCGCGCGGCTCGAGGGGCGAGGCCTGCGCACGACGCCGACAATTCTCGAGCTCGGCGACAATCTCTACGAGGACGGCCTGCCTCGTGACCTCGATCTTCCGGGAGCGCGAGACGAGGTCGGTAAGCTGCTCGCCGTCGGCGCGGCGTTCGCAGACGTACGGTACGAAGGCTCCCAGGTGCCCATCGCTGTCATCCCGGGTAACCACGACTATGCCGATGACGCACTCACGATGAGCGGCAACCTCGGGGACATCTCCCGGTGGTATTTCCTCGACGAGCTCGGTGTCGAGGGGGCCACCGCTTGGACGCACGTGCCCGGCGACGCGAGTGGATTCACGACGGCCGCCGAGTTGCTCGACCACATCGACGGCGACCCGTCGGCACACGCCGAGTTCATGGCACCCCTGCGCGTTCCGCACACAGATCCGGGACTCTGGATCGTCGCCATCGACAGCGAGTTGATCCTCGATCTCTACGCGCAGGGCCACGAGGAGTTGGTCGCCACCTATTGGCGGCAGTTGGACCGCGCCATGGAGCGGGCACCCGAGGGCGTCTGGCGGATCGTCGCGTCGCACCATCCGGCGGTCACCTACGGCAAGCACGGCGAGCCTTCGTTCGGCAACTGGGTATTCGGTCAGGGGTACCCGCAGTTTCCCTACGCCTGGCAGAAGGCCCTCGCCGTGTCCCTGCCGCTGGGCATCATTCTCGGGGTCGTGGTGCATCCGGCCGCGGTCGTGCTCGCCGCCGTCCCGCCGGCGACCACGGCGATCGTCAGCGGCCGCAAACAAGACATCGGCTCGGAGCCGTACGACCGCTACGCTGCCGCCTTGCTCGACCATGCCGAACGCCATGACGTCGACGTGCTCGTCTCCGGCCACGATCACAACACTCAGATCATCGAGCTGCGGGCTCTGGCGGGGTACGAGGGTGACACCCTGATGGTGGTCACGGGGGCGGGCTCGAAGGTGGACCCGGTCCGGCGCGGCCCGGGCACGGTAGCGTACCTTGCAGACTACTCCTGGGTGCGCATGCGACAGCTCGCCGACGGGTTGTCGTTCGCGATCGTCGATCGTAGCGGCACCGAGCGCTATCGCCACGACCTCTCGCGCTAGACAGCGCCCCGCGAAGACGTCAGGCGTGCTCGAGCTTGCTCAGGTCGGTGACCTCGGGCGCGTGGTCCTGTGCACGCAGAAACTTCATCAGGTCTTCCCCACGGATCGCCGTGGTCATGGCGTTGTCCAGAGGGTGAAAGTGGACCTTCTCGCAGCTCAGAACACTCAGGTCGACGACGACCCGAACGACGCCCTGCTTGTCGTTGATCACCGCGAACGGCGTGACTGCCCCGGGAACGACTCCCAGGTGCCGCATGAGCCGGTCGGCGCTGCTGAAGGAGAATCGCCCGGCCGAGAGATGCCGCCCGAGTGCCTTCAGGTCGATGAGCCGGTCTTCCTGGCAAACGATGAGCCACATCGCCCCCTTCTTGTTGCGCAAGAAGAGGTTCTTGGTGTGTCCTCCCGGTAGCTTGCCGCGCACCGCCTTGGCTTCCTCGACGGTGAAGACGGGCTCGTGCGACGTCGTGTCGTGGGCGATGCCGAGCTCGTCGAGGCGACGGAACAGGTCCTCGGGAGTTGCCGGATCGCTGCCGTCGTGGAGCTTCGTTTCGGCACTGCTCATGGTGTCGCTCCGTCGAGTCGATGAACGGCTTGCATTGCACCGTTGTTCCGGCGAGGCTACCAGTATGAGCACTCCGACGAAGACTCGCAGCCGATCCGAGACCACCGTGGCGGCCGAACAGGTATTCTCTATCCTCCGCAGCAACATCCTCGTGGATGGCTTTCATCTGGTCGTCGACCTGGAGAAGTCACATGGCTCCTACATGGTGGATGCGCTGGAGGGCCGGGAGCTCCTCGACTGCTACACGTACTTTGCCTCGCTGCCCATCGGGCACAACCACCCGAAGATGCGCAACGAGGAATTTCGCTCGACGCTGATGCGCGTGGCAAGCACCAACCCCGCCAACAGCGACGTGTATACGGGGGAGTTCGCCGCCTTCGTGCGTACGTTCCGTGAGGTCGCGGCACCGGATCAGTTCCGCTACCTGTTCTTCGTCGCCGGCGGCGCTCTGGCCGTCGAAAACGCGCTGAAGGTAGCCTTCGACTGGAAACGGCAGAAGAACCGAGCTGCCGGCGTCGACGGGGGCGGTGACAAGGTGCTGCATTTTCGCGAGGCGTTCCACGGGCGCAGCGGATACACGCTGTCGCTGACCAACACCGATCCGACGAAGACGCGCGACTTTCCGCAGTTCGACTGGCCGCGGGTATCGAATCCCAAGCTGGAGTTCCCCGTGGACGAGGCCCGGGCGGCCGCCGACGAGGCGGCGTCGGTTGCCCAGATCGAGGCGGCCTTCGACGCCGACCCTGGCGGTATCGCCGCGATCATCATCGAGCCCATCCAGGGCGAGGGCGGCGATAACCACTTTCGCCCGCAGTTTCTGCAGCAGCTCCGGCGCATCGCCGACGAGCGCGAGGCTCTGCTGATCTTCGACGAGGTGCAAACCGGGATCGGGCTCACCGGAACGATGTGGGCGTTCCAGGGTCTCGACGTGACTCCCGACATCGTCGCCTTCGGTAAGAAGACGCAGGTTTGCGGCATCATGAGCACGACCCGCGTCGATGAGGTCGAAAACAACGTGTTTCACGAGTCGAGCCGCATCAACTCCACCTGGGGAGGGAACCTCGTCGACATGGTGCGCGCGGCGCAGTACCTGCGCATCATCGAGGCGGACAACCTGGTGGAAAACGCGGCCCAGGTGGGGAAGACGTTCCTCGACGAGCTGCTTGCGGTCCAGGATGAGTTCGCGGTCGTCAGCAACGCCCGCGGTCGCGGGCTGATGCTGGCGTTCGACCTTCCCGACGGGGCGCAGCGCGACGTCCTGCGCACGCGCTGCTGGGACGCCGGGCTGGCAACTTTGACCTGCGGCCCCCGATCGATCCGTTTTCGCCCGTGTCTGACGTTCAGCGCCGACGACGTGGCCCGGGCGATCGAATTGCTCCGCGGGGCGCTTGCCCAGCCGCTGTCCTGAGGCGAAGACGGGCCTGGGCGCTACCGGCGCGCCGGGCGGCGCGGATCGACCCCATGGCCTCCTTGAAAGGCGGCTGAAGCCGTCGCCGCACGGTCGGTAAAGGCCTCAGGGCGTCCGGCTTATCCTGACGGAGCCTGGCTGAATGCCCCGTCTCTGACGATGATGTCAGGCTCGAAGGGATCGTTTTCCCAGGTTGGCGGCGGCGCCGGGCCTGCTGCCCCGTCGCTTCCGAAGCTCGTCAGGTCGTAGTTCATCCCACCGGTGTTGTAGACGAACCCGTTGCCCCAGGCATCGTTGAGGACGACGTTCTCCAGGTAGTTCTGTACGGCCAGGTCGTTGAGCACCGGAGCGTACGTCTGCAGATCGACGTAATAGGTGCCGTTTGCCGTGACGATGCTGCGCATGTCGCCCATCGTGCGCCGCTGCTTCGAGCGGTCGATCGCATCCATGAACGCCGGGATGACAATGGCGGAGAGGATGCCGATGATCGTGACCACAATCAGCAGCTCGATAAGTGAAAAACCCCGTTCGGTCCGCGCACCCATTGCCACCTCCGTCGCAGACCAGCTCCCTTGCGCCCAGGCTGTTCGCCTGAAACAAGGAAACCAGTTTCCTGAGCCTCGACTCAAGCCCTTAATTCACCATCCGTTCACGCCGTAGCGCATGAGTTGCCATCGCCGCGCATCAGAGGCGCCCTGACGCCCCGCACCCCCGCGGCGGTCGGGTCTCGACGGATCGTGCCGTCTCAGGAACCGCCCTCTCGGCCGGTGATGACGGTGCCGATTCCCTTGTCACGCAGCATCCGGTTGAAGCCCGCCAGGTCGGTTTCGCGGATCTCTGTCATCTCCTGAAGCAGGGTCCCGAGGCTCTCCTTGTACATCTCGTGCACGGCGCGGTGGGCCTCCGTGGGTGCGTAATCGTGCCCGGAGATGTAGCCGGAGAGGCTTGCGATCTTCGCGTACAACTGACGCGGGTAGCGCAGCGTATCCTGGCCGCCGACCAGGCGAAGATCGGTAAGCTGCATCTCCAGCTCGATCAGCTTCTCGTCGATTGCGCGGACCTGCCCGTTGATCTCGTCGAAGTCGTCACGCTCGTTCAGCAGCGATCGCAGCCGGTAGAGTTGCGAGCGCACGAGCTCCGCCTCGTTGATGAGCGCGGCGACATCGTTCTGGTTGTCGCGCAGCTCGAGCATCATCTCGAACTGCTCCGCGGCGCTGGCGGCGGAACCACGGGAGTTCGGATCCATCAGCAGCGTGGCGGATTGCTCCTGCGGAGACTCGTCGTTCACGAGCAGGCGCACGGTGTACGTTCCCGGGGGCGCCGAGGGGGTGACCGGACGGCCGTCGCCGGGGCTGCGGGTGCCGTCCTCGGAGAGCGTCACGTGAGGATGGTCGAGCGGCTTGGTGCGCATGACGGCGCGCTCGGAGGACTCGTAGCGCAGGTTCCAGTACGCGCGATTGAGACCCGCCCGGGCCGGGGCGTTGCGGATGTTCGCCACCACCTCGCCGGCATCGTCGAGGATCTCGATGCGAACGCGCGTGCGCCGACCACCGCCCTCGCCCTCCATCTCCTCGTCACGCGCTCCGGTGCTGCCCGGCACCGTCATCTGTGCGGCCTCGTCTTCGCCCGCGGCCGGCTCGATCTCGGCAGCGCCGGCCACGTCGTCGCTGAGCCAGTAGTTGATCGGCACCCCGGGGTTCGGGTTGTCTCCCGCCGCCGGATCCTGTCCCGACATCGGGCTGCCGACGCCATGAAACCGATAGGTGTCGCGCGGGGCGAACAGATG
>CBDUAS010000185.1:0-7369 GCA_965365185.1 uncultured bacterium
CGCGACCGCGCTTCGATGACGGCACGATCCAGGGAATCGGCAGCGCGTCGCCGCGGTTGAACGCGAGCGGACCGCTCAAGGCCGGCCAAACCTATCTGGCCCTAGCCGGCGAATACCATTTCGATCGTGTGCGGGTGTACGACATCCCTGGTGATCCGCCGCAAGACCACGTGCGGGTCTCCGGCTGGAATGCGTTCGCCCAGGTCGACTGGCGCCCGAGCACGCGGCACAGCCTCACGGTTTCCGGCTTGGTGTTTCCCTCCTACGACAAATACATCGGGCTGAACGGCCTCACGCCGCCCGACGCAACGCTCAATATCGAACGTGACGCCGAGGCCGTGCTGGCGCGTTACCGGTTTCGCGAGAACGTGAACCGCAGCTTCGACATCGTCGTACAGCACAACCGCATAGGTTTTCGCTCCGAAGCGCAGGGGAGCGAGCCGTACGAGGTGCTCACGGGCGGGTTCGGCGGCAATCACTTCCGCGGCATGGACCGGCAGACGTCGCACACACAGGCGCAGATGATCCTCAAGCGGCGCTTCCCGGGGCGGACCGAGGGTCGCTCGCACGTCCTTCAGCTCGGCGGCGACTTCGAGGCTTTCCGGCTCGACGGCGTCCAGAACGACGGCACGATCCTCGTGCGGGACGCCGACGGCCGACGTCTCCAGCGGATCGACTTCTCGCGCGAGTCGCTCTTCGATCTCGACAAGTACGAGTGGTCGTTCTTCGCCCAGGATCGCTGGACGCTTTCGGATCGGTTCTGGACCGATCTCGGCGTGCGGTACTCGGCAGATTCCTACACTGCCGACCACCGGTTTGCCCCGCGCATCGGTGCCGCCTGGGACCCCATCGGCGATCGGCGCACCCTGCTGAAGGGAGGGGCGGGAATCGTCTATCGACGAGTCTATCGGGGTGAGCTCGCCTGGCCGCAGCAGCCGAGCCGGTTGGAAACGACGTTCAACCCGGATGGCTCGGCGACGCTGCACGCGCTCGTGCCCCGCATCGACGGCGACGACCTCGACGCGCCGCGGACGCTGCTGTTCAGCGGCGATCTGAGCCATCGGCTGGAGTCCGGGTGGATGTTTCGCGCCCGGTACGCGTATCGCCGCACGGACCACAACATCATCGTCGATCGGGTCGACGCCCCGGGAGTCGACATCGATCCCGACATCGACGTGCGGGCGCAGCTTGGCGCCCTCGGCCCCTCGCCCGCGGGCACCCTGTTGCTGTCGAACGACGGTGAGGCGGACGCCTGGAGTGTCGAGCTCACCGTCGCCAAACGCATTCCCACGGGGGGCGAGTTCGTCGCTTCCTACGTCCGCTCATCGAGCTTCGGCGACCTCAACGACTTCACGATCACCACCGCCGAGTTCCCGCGGGCGATCATACGGCCGAATCGGCGGGCGGTGCGCGACCTCGACGTGCCGCACCGCATCGTTGCCTGGGGCACCATCGAGCTGCCCAAGGGGATCGTCATCACCCCGGCGGCCGAATGGCGCTCCGGGTTCCCTTACAGCGTGCTGGCAGAGGATCAGTCGTATCTCGGCGACGCCAACGACGCCCGCTTTCCGAGCTTCTTCGCCCTCGATCTGCGTGCCGCCAAGACCTTCGAGATCAGAGGCTACCGGCTCACCGGCGGCGTCAAGATCACCAACCTGACGGGGCACGACAATCCGCGGCAGGTAGTCGCCAACATCGCCGATCCGAGCTTCGGCGATTTCCGCAACAGCGTTCCTCTGCGCGTGCGCGCCGTGTTCGGCTTCGGTTTCTAGCGTCCTGACTCGGGACACTGGGGTGCTGCGTCAGGACACTAGCTCGCGACCGGCACTCGGGCCGCCTGTACCTTCGTCAGGTAGCGAATCATGCGCGCCAATCGCACGCGCGTGCTCTCCCTGCCCATGAGCTCCAGGACCTCGAAGATCCCCGGCGACGCGGGCTTGCCGAGCACCGACACGCGCGTGGCATGGATCAGGTCTCCGGCCTCGATGCCGAGGCTTTCAGCCTGCTGGCGAAGCGTGCTCTCGAGCTCTGCCTCGCTCCAGGGCTCAGTTCTGGAGAACGCGTCGGAGAGTGCCTGCAACGGCCCCAACAAGTCTTTGCCCTTGATGTAGGTGTTGATCGCCTCCGGTAGATACGGGAAGGCTTCCGTGAGGAAGGGAGCGATGTTGTCGGCGAGCTCGTTGATGGTACGGGAGCGTGTTTGCCACAGGTCGATGAGCGCGAAGATGTAGTCGCGCCGTTCAACGTCGAGCTCCTCCTGCCAGCATCCGCGGTTGCGCAGCGCGTCGCGGACCGAGTTCATCAGCTCACCGGCGGGCACCTCGGAGATGTACTTGCCGTTGAGCCACGCCAGCTTCTCGGCGTCGAACACCGCGTTGGCGCTGTTCACCCGGTCGAGGCTGAATTCGCGGGTGAGCTCATGGAGCGTGAAGACCTCGCGATCGTCGCCGGGCGACCAGCCCAGCAGCGACAGATAGTTGACCACGGCGCCCGACAGATAGCCCTTGTCGCGGAAGTGCGTCACCGAGGTGGCGCCGTGCCGTTTCGAGAGCCGCTTCTTGTCGGGGCCGAGAATCAGCGGCAGGTGGGCGAAGCTCGGCAGCTTGGCGTTCAGCGCCTCGTACACGAGGATCTGCTTGGGAGTGTTGGGAAGATGATCGGCGCCGCGAATGACGTCGGTGACGCCCATCTCGATGTCGTCGACGACGTTCGAGAGGTGGTAGGTCGGCTTCTCGTCCGACCGCAGCAGGACGAAGTCCTCGAGATTCTCGTTCTCGAAGCTGACGTCGCCGTGCACTTTGTCGTCCACCTTCGTGACGCCTTCCTTCGGCACCTTGAAGCGAACGACCTTGGGTGCGCCGGCGTCGAGCATGGCCTGCACGTCTTCCTGCGAGCGCTCGCGGCAGGTTCCATCGTAGCGCCAGCCCTCGCCCTGCTCCTGGGCCTCCTTGCGCTTTGCCTCGATCTCCTCCGGCGAGCAGAAGCAGTAGTAGGCGTGACCGGAGTTCATCAACAAGGAAACGTAGTCTCGATACAGGTCCAGGCGCGTCGACTGGTACAGCGGACCTTCGTCCCAGTCCAGTCCGAGCCACTTGAGCGCCTCGTAGATTCCCTGCGTCGATTCTTCCGACGACCTCTCCTCATCCGTATCTTCGATCCGCAGGATGAGAGTGCCGTCGTGGCTACGGGCGTACAACCAGTTGAACAGCGCCGTGCGGGCACCGCCGACGTGAAGCTCGCCGGTTGGGCTGGGCGCGAAACGTACGCGCACCTCGGGGGAATCCGACATATCAGACCTCGTTCATGTGTGTAGACGTCGTCGAGAACACGTGCCGTGGTGCAGGGAAGGGGAGCGAGCGCCCACGGCGGCCTCCTGGGTCGCTCCGTCGAGCGAGCCGAAAAGGGATGGTAGCCCAGGCCGCCATCCGTCGCCAACTCGCGGTGACCGGCCGCGTCCGACGGCGCGCGGTGCGTTCCCCGATCATCGAGACCGCAGCCAGCGCTTCAGCGTCGAAACGGCCGGACGAAGCCGCAATTACCGCAGATCTCGGCCTTGCGGGTGGCGGAGCCGATCACCAGGGCAGCGGCAAGCAGGCCAACGGAGGGTAGGTAGCCGAAGCCGGTCAACCATCCGAGAACAGCGATCCAGAACGCCAGCACGGTCAGCAGCACCGAGCCGAAAGGGCTGAAGCGATGCCTTCTGCTGACCTGCCAATCGGCCTCGGCGTCGCACTCCGGGCACTTGCTGCCGTTATCGGGCGACGGCTGATCGGGATCTCCGCCGCGGACGATCACAAGGGCTCCGAGGCATGCATGATGCTGCCGCAGCCCTCACAGCGCTGCCGGTTTCGGCGCGGCCAGGCGAAATAGGCGCTCATCGGAAGTACGATCGCGGCCAGCACCCAGGAAGTCCAGTGGACGGACGGGCGCGTGACGAGCCAGCCGAACATCACGGTGGCAAAGATGATGGCGACAAGCCGTTCGCCGAACGCCGACACGCGCCGCATTCGCTTGTATGCCATACAGGTGGGGCAGAAATGAAAATCCACGGCGGATGTCGATGCGTCGACGGGGGTGGGGTCGCACGAAAAAATGGCGGAGGGGGAGGGATTCGAACCCTCGGCACCGGTCACCCAGTGCAACGGCTTAGCAGGCCGCCCTATTCGTCCACTCTAGCACCCCTCCACAGGCGGAGGGAGAAGGATTCGAACCTTCGGACCGTGATGAACGGTCAACGGTTTTCAAGACCGCCGCCTTAAGCCAGACTCGGCCATCCCTCCCGCCCCCGGATTGTAACCGCTCCGGTCAAGACGGGAAAACGCCGTCCCCGGGTCACTCCAGTCGAAAGCCCAGAACGCGCACCGGGTTGCCTCCGACCGGTCGGACGAACAGCTCGACGACGAAGGGGCCGACGTTGGCGGTCGAGAGGTCGAGCGAAAAGCGTCGGATTCCGTCCGCTCGGGCCGTGATATCGGGCACCGGGGCGGCCGGAACGGGCCTCGCCGCCAGCCTTCGGCCGGCGCTGAATATTTCGATTTCCGCAGGAGCGTTCGGGACACCGGCGACGTCGAGATACAACCGGCGCGGACCGCCTCCCAGCGGCGGCAGGAAGATTCGTGCGCCCTCTACGGGCAACATCGTGCCTGCGGTTGCCGCGTCGCGGGCGGGCCACTCGTGGCCGAGGTAGTCGTCGGCGCCGGGATCGTCGAGGCGGACGTCGAGAGTTCCGGCCAGCGGCTCCACCGACGGTGCCTCGTAGATCGCGAAATCAGGACCCTGGTTGCCGCGGAACGAGGCGTTGACCTCGATCGAAGCAGCCAACCTCAGCCCCTGCAGGGCGCGGTGCTCCAGCAGGGCCTCGTGAACCACGATCCAGTCGTTGGCCGCAAGCTCGTAGCGACCGCCGTCCAGCACGTCTTCGAGAGATCGCACCCGGCGGAGGTCGTGGCGCCGGGGATCGAGGCTCAGCCAATTTCGTTGCACCAGCAGGCGGTCACCCGGGGCGGTGTGGTCCGCCAACCACTGTTCCGCCAGCGCGTACGTCGGCGGTGCGAGCTGTCGATTCAGGTTTGTGGTCGTGGTCACCAACAACGGAGCGAAGAGAGCCAGCACGATGGCGATGTCGGCGATCTTCGGCCACGGAGACACCAGGCCTCGCTTCGCCAGACGGGCGTCGAGAAAGTCGACCAGCGCCACGAGACCCGCGGCGGCCGCTACGGCTGCGAACGGGGCTGCCGGGTAGACCCAGCGAGGAAGCTGTGAAGGCCGCTGGGAAACGAACCACACGTAGCTGAGGGGATAGACGAGAAAGAGCCACCACAACCACCGGCCGGCGGCGAGGCGGTAGACGACCGTCGCCGCGGCGACCAGCAGCAACGGCCAGCCGACGACGCGCTCGGCGAGAACGCGGGTGTGAAAGGCGGCGGGATTCTCCTGCGCCGCCCAATGACTCTCCCCGGTGATCAGTATCTGATCCGAGAGCTGGTCGACGAGGTTCGGGAGGTCGGCCCACACGAAGTGATTCGACAGCAGCGACGCCGCCAGGAAGCCGCAGGCCGCGAGCCCCAGAGCGCGTGCCCGGCGCTGCCGGTCCTGCGAGGTCGCCGCGGCGAGCAACACCGGCTTGACGCCGGCCGCGAGCCCGGCGAGAGCTCCGCCGAGAGCCGGTTCCCAGCCGCGATGGTCCCGGCGATAGATCCCCAGCGCCACGAACACTGCCGCCACGATCAACATCGTTTGGGCGGCGTCGTTGCGAACCTGGCGGCCGAGGCTGACCGACAAGGGGCCCACGGCGAGCAAGGTAGCGGCGGCGAGCCCCGCGCGCGCGTCGACGAGGCGCCGGCCCAGCAGCCCCGTAATCAGCACCGTGGCGGTGCTCTGTACAGCGCTCACCGCCCTGCCCGCCCCGGCGAAGTACTCGACCGGCATGCGAGCCAGTGTTGTTGCCAGGTCGCTCATCAGCCCCCAGACGTAAGCCAGTAGATACGTG
This sequence comes from uncultured bacterium, assembly GCA_965365185.1. Taxonomy (GTDB): domain Bacteria; phylum Acidobacteriota; class UBA890; order UBA890; family UBA890; genus CBDCGW01. The sequence goes on from CBDUAS010000185.1 coordinate 5,990, forward strand.
CCGGAGAGCATCCAGTAGTGGATCCCCGGGTAGTGCTCGACGGTTCGGTAGTTGATGTCGCCGGTGCGGAACAGATGCAGAATGCTCTGGTTGAGGCGGTTTTCATCGATCCCCAGGGCAACATGCCCGAGATCCCGGGTGATGCCCCACATGCGAATCAGTGCCGCAACGAGGGTGATGGCGCCGAGGGCGACCGCGAACCCGTTGGCGCGAAGCCAGGCCCGTGCGTCGTCGATGTTCGCTGCGCCGCCGCCGGCCTGCAGCCGGCTGAAGAGCCGGCCGGCGACCAGCAAGGCGACGAGGAGCGCCAGGCTGACCGATCCGGGAGGAAGGACATCGGGAGCGGCCCCGCCGATGCGCGCCACCAGCAAGGAGGCTGCGACAAGCTGGCAGGCCTTGAGGAGCCGTTGTACTGAGCTATGCTGCACGGCCATGCGTTCGGTTCGTCGTTCGGGAGCTTGAGCTCGGTGTCCGGAGCCCGAAGTGTGGCCGTCGTCATTCCCGTTTACTGCGAGCGGGAGACGGTGCCTGGGCTGGTGACCGAGATCTTCGAGCAGCCCGTCGACGGTGATCTGGAGGTGTGGGTAGTCGACGACAATTCACCGGACGGTACCGCGGACGCCGTCAAAGAGCTATGCACCCGACTACCCGGCCTCGAGCTCCTGTCGCGCGCGCTGCCGCAGGGCAGGGGCGCCGCGGTGATCGATGCTTTCGGCCGGCTGCTGGCCCGCGAGCATCCTCCTGATCTCATCGTCGAGATGGACGGTGACGGCTCCCACGAGGCGAGGAGCCTGCCGGCCTTGGTTGCAGCAGCAGATGGGGCGGACGTTGTCATCGGATCGCGGTTCGTGGCCGGCGGTGGCGCCGACCAGGGCTTCAGACGGCGGATGCTGTCGCGCTTGGCGAACGGTTTCGCCCGCACCGTCCTCGGCCTTCCCTACGACGACTGCAGCACCGGCTACCGCTGCTACAGGCGCGAAGTCCTGTCGAAGATAGACCTGGAAAGCGTCCGCTGCGGTGGCCACGCGACGCACCTCGAGCTGCTGTTCCGCCTGCATCGCGGCGCCGCGGAGATCGTCGAGGTGCCGATTCACTATCGTGCTCGCTGCGGTGGGGATTCGAAGGTGACGCTCGCAGAGACCCTGCGCGTTGCCCGCGTGTTGCTGCGCATGCGGCTATCGAATGCGCCATAAAAAAAAGACCCCCGGCGTGAAGCCGGGGGTCGATGTCTTCCGGAGGACGGCCCGCGCCGCCGGCGCCGGGTTCAGTTGGCGCTGATGTGCTTGATGCTGTCGATGACCAGGATCTTGGCGCCGCCGCGCTCCGCCCACTCGCCGGTAATCTCGACGGTGTGGCTGGCGTGCGCCTTCAGCTCCTCGT
>CBDUAS010000186.1:0-7359 GCA_965365185.1 uncultured bacterium
GGATAGAGTCCGTGAATGGCGTCCCGGAACGTTCTGTTCGACCTCGACGGCACCCTCACGGACTCGCGTGAAGGCATCATCCGCTCGCTTCAGGATGCGCTGGTCCGCGTGGGGCATCAGCCCCCGGGTTTCGATTCGCTGGAGTGGGTCATCGGGCCCGACATTCGTCGTTCGATCGGCACGCTGCTCGCAACCGACGATCGCGAGCTCGTGGAGCACACGTTGAGGCTCTACCGCGAACGCTACGGCTCCGTCGGGTTATTCGAGAACCGCCTCTACGACGGCGTCGAGGCGGCACTGACGGAGCTCGCGGAGGAAGGCGCCACACTGGTCGTCGCGACAGCGAAACCACTCGTGTACGCCGAGCGCATCGTCGCGCACTTTGGTCTCGACCGCTGGATCGACGGGGTCTTCGGCCCCACGCTCGATGGAACACACAGCGCGAAGCCGGAGTTGCTGCGTCACGTCCTCGACGCGCGAGGCTTCCTCCCCGAGCAAACGGCGATGGTCGGCGACCGACTCCAGGACGTCGAGGGCGCGGCGTCGGTCGGGATTCCGTGTGTCGGCGTCAACTACGGGTACGGCAGAGCGAACGAGCTCGCGGGGGCGGCTGTCGTGTGCGGTTCACCGGCCGAAATCCCCGAGGCGCTGAACCGTGCTTTCCGTGAGTCGAGCCGGTGACCAGCAAGGTCTTTCGCATGCGACCCTGCAGAGTGACTGCTTTGGGTGGCGAGTCAGGAATCGGGCAAGAGTGCGGCTGAGGCTCAGGTCTCCCCGAAACGACTCAGCCAGCGCATCACATTGAGCAGCAGGCTCAGGTTGTGCGCCGCCCCGGGAACGTTCATTCCAGCACGCGTCCTTCCCCCATCGAATACCTGGGCGGTGAACATGGCCGCCTCGCCGAACACTGCGACCCGGCCCTCGCCGTATTCGAGCACGCCGCCCTGTGACCAACCCTCCACGTCCACCCTCGGCGTGTCTTCCTCGAACTGGTAGTACTCCTCGGGCGCCCAGGATACGAATCCCGGTCCGAACACCAGGAGTGGCCGGAAGTCGTCTCCCCCGCGCAACGCGGACCCCAGGAACGTGGCAACCCGGGTGACTTCGTCGCCCGGCCCGCGGCCATGCAGCACTGGGTCGTCTCGGAGGGTTCCGTCCTGCGCACGAAACACGATCGGCCCCTGGGGAGCCTCTGGTGGTCCGTTGAGCACGTAGCCGTTGTGCACCTCCACGCCGAACGACGCTGCCAATTCCTCGATGGCGCGCGGATCCGGCTCGTGGTCGGTAATCAGGAAGAGAGCCCCGCCGGCCTCCACCCAACCGTTGAGCATGGTCACCTCGTCGCTGGAGAAGGTCGGCGGATCGCCGGCGCGGGCCGGAGGTTGGGCGTCGGCCACGACGAAGACGGCGCAGCCGCCGAGATCCGTGATCCCGCCTTCTGTGAAGCGGCGCACATCGTACCCGTCGCTGCGAAGCGCGTCGGCAAAGGGCAGATACGTGCCGACGATCGTGTGGAAGTTGTTGTGGGTCTCGTCGACGCAGACGACAGGGCCTCGACCCTCCGCGTACGCCGGATCTCGTATCTCCGGTTCGTACGACGTATCGACGGTGCGGGGCGGCTCGACCGTGCTGGCCGTTTGGCCGTCACTGCTCCCACCGGAGCAGGCTGTCAGGGCAATTGCCATGGCGACCAGTGCAGTCGAAAACGAAGGACCTGCCCATCGGATGCCGCGGGCGTTCACGTCAAAGCTCTCTCGGATTGGTGATCCTCTTTTGACAGTATCGAGTCCGGGACGACTTTGCATGAGCTCGGCTGCTGCCGAAAGTCGGACTTGTCGTCAGGACTCGCTCTCCGGCTTCCGCGCCTCGGATCGGATCGGCTTCCCGGTGCCGTCGTCTGGCACTCGACGAGCATGACTCGCGGCGTGGCCCACGGCTCATCCCGGGCACCGCCCCCTGGACCTCGTGGCGAAACTGGGATTCAATGAGCTGGGGACCTCAAAGGTTCGGTTTGGCGTGCGCTGCCGCCGGTCAAGTCTGACAACGCGTGCCGCGACTGTCCTTGTTGCGGCGACGGCAGTGATGTGGCTGTCGTCCGGACCGCGCGCCGCGCCGTCCGGCGGCTACGCCCGCGCCGCTCCGCAGCAGCATGCGCTCGAGGACGTCGTTGCGGTCGAATCGATCCGCCTGGGCGTATTCGACGACTCCGGAGCGCCGATCAGGGGGTTGGCCGCGGCGGATTTCATCGTCCGGGAGGACGGTGTGGAACGGCAGATCCTCAGCGTCGAGGGGGGCGTTGACACCGCTCTCGACGTCGTGCTGGTGCTCGACCGGTCCTACAGCATGATGAACGTCCGCTGGCAAGGTCTTGCTGTCGAGCTGCTGCAAAGGCTGTCTCCGCAGCGGGACTGCGTCCTGCTCGTTCGATTCGACCAGGAAGTGAGCACTTCGGCCTGGCGTCGACCCGACGACCCTTCGCTCGTGGGCACCATGGAAGAAGCCCCGGAGATCGGGGGGACATCGCTGCTCGGGGCTCTCACAGAATCAATGCGACAGCTCTTCTCATCAGGTTCGGCCCCTGCCGTTGACGCGCCGGCCACCGCGCGGACGCCAGGAGGCTCGCGAGAGGTCGACGCCGCTTCCCCTGACACGCGCTGTGCCGCTCGCGGGACACGCGGTCTGCCGGCTTCGTCAGCCAGCCGCCGTAGGGCGATCATTGCCATCACCGACGGCGCCGATACGTCAAGCACGCGGCTCGAAGCAGACAGGCTCGAGATGGCGGTTCAAGCAATTCGGGCGCCCATCTTCCATCTCGCGGTGGAAGGTTCGTCCGCACGGCCCGCGCCGCCGGCCGCACTCCGCGGAGTGATTCTGGATTTCGAAAAACTCATCGTCGATTCCGGTGGCGCGACCTTCCAAGCCAGGTACGAGCCCTACGAGCGCCTACTGAACCATCTGCGCTTCTACTACGACATCCGCTACCGGATACCGCCTGCTGCGGCGCAGGCAGGCCGGTTCGAGTTCGAATCCCACGAGCTCGACGTGGACATTCGCGATCGCCGCGCGACGCTGCTGCACAGACCCCGGGTTTTTCGCCCCGCCCTGGACGCCGGAGCCGCGACCGCGCACCTGGACGAGGGGATCGGCTTGCTGACCTCGGGGCACGACGTGGAGGCGCTCACCGCATTCGACCGCTGTCTCGCCCAAAACCCCTACGTCACCGCCGCGCACGCCCACCGAGCGCGTATCCTGGCGGCAAACGGTGCAACCGAGCAGGCGCTGGAGAGCGCCGTGCGCGCCACGGACCTCGAGCCCACGAACGCGGAGTACCGGGCGCTGGTGAGCAACCTGGCGCGAGACATGGGCCGATACGAGCTCACCTGGGCGCACGCCATACGGGCCGTTCAGACGGGCGAAACGGCCGCGGACATCCTCGACGCGCTCGCCGCCGAATCCCGCCCCCCATCCGACCTTGAGCAACAGCTCGCCGCTCCGCGGGTTGTCGTTCTCGCGACGCCGCCGGCGCAGCCCGACCTGCTGGTGCGCGCCGCACTTCCGGGCGCGATTACGGCCATCCAGCACGCCCTGTCGCGGCATCCGGCCGTCGCGTTGGTGGCGGATCCGTACCTCTCGCAATACGTTGCATGGGTCTCCGAGAAGGAGCTGTCCGACAAGCGCCCGCGTCGATTCGAGGGCCGCTTGCTGGTGAACGACCGCGCCGGCGATGAGCTGTACGAAGAGGACTTCGAGCTCGCCGACATCGACGATCCGGCCGCCAGCGCCCGCGACCTGGCGCGACACATCCGCGAAATCGTGGAGCGGATACGCGACAGGGCACGGTGAGAACGAGCTCGGCAGCGGTGGCCACGGCGAATTCACCATCGAATCCGACCTTCGAGGTGCAGCCGATCGCGCGCGATCTTCCGCGGGGCTCAGCCTTGTTGCCCACTCAACCGATGAACTTGTACCCCTCCCCGTACACCGCGACGATGTACTTGGGGTCTTTCGAGTCGTCGCCGAGCTTCTGGCGGAGCTTGAGGATGTGGTTGTCGACGGTGCGGGTGGTCGGATACGAGCTGTAACCCCAGACTTCGTTGAGTATCTTGTCGCGGGAGACGACCGATCCCTTGTTGGCTATGAGCAGGCGCAGCAGCTCGAACTCTGTAGGAGTCAGGTGGATTGCGTCGCCGGCGCGACGGGCCGTGTAGGCATCGAAGTCGATCTCGATGTCGGCAAAGGAGCAGGTGTGGGGTCGCGGGCCGGTGCCCCTCTGGTAGCGTCGCAGGTTCGCCCGCACCCGCGCCAACAGCTCCGGCAAGCTGAACGGCTTGGTGACGTAGTCGTCGGCGCCCATCTCCAGGCCGACCACACGGTGGATCTCGTCGGCGCGGGCGGTCAGCATGATGATCGGCACGTCGTTGCTCCGGCTGCGCAGGGCGCGGCAGACATCGAGGCCGTTCATCTCCGGCAACATGATGTCGAGGATGATCAGGTCGAGGTTCTCGCGCATTGCTAGCTCGAGGGCCTCATCGCCGCGCGTCGCGGTCAGCACCTCGTAGCCCTCGTCGAGAAGGTTGATCTCCAATCCCTTCAGGAGATCTTCCTCGTCCTCTACCACCAGGAGCCTGGTCATCTCGTGTCGGATTCACTGACCAACTACACGAGAGAGCCAAACCCGAAAGGCGCCTCGTTGGCAAGGGGTATCGACATACGGCCGGCGCCCTCGTGCTCTCCGCCTTCGACATGCCGGATTTGCGACGTTCTTACTGGCGTTCGATATCGACCTTCAGCGCGAAGTTGATGCCGATGCAAAGCTCGCCGCGATCCAGGCTGATCAGACGAAACGTCTCGTCGCTTCGGGTGAGGCGCTTCGCGTCGTTCGTCAGTTCGGTGACGTCGAGCTCCTCTACTGACTGCAGCTCGAATGACTCCCACGCGAGCGGCGTGCCGGCATCGTGCTTGAAGACGAAGTCGATGCTCGCCGTGCTGGTGTTCTTCTTGAACAGAGGCGACGTGCGAACACGTGCCGCTCCTTTGTCCAGATGGATGGTGAGTGAGCAGAAGCCGTCTCCGTCATCGCTGAGATTCAACTCGGAGCAGGGGCAGCTTCCCGCGGCGAACCGCATCGTGTAGGTCCTGGCCTCGGCCGGGTACACGGCGTTGCACTGGTCCGGCATCGAGCTCCCCTGGTTCATGTGGATGAAGGACCCGCCCCCGTTCATGAGCCGAGCGGAAATGCAACGATCGGGTTCACCTTCCGTCGTCGGCCAACGACGATCCGTGTACGCGACGAGCCCGTCGGGATCCGCCGGCATGTCGCTGAGCAGATAATCCGCGCCCGCGCCCAGCGCGTGGTTGTCGTCAACCGTCATTCTGAGAATGGTCGTCTTGTCGCCACCGCCGGGCTTTCCCTTGCCCTTCTGCGGCGCGGCCCCGGCACCAGCCGGATCTGCGACGGCTACGACGACCACGAACACGGCGAGCACGCCGAAGACAACCAAGTAGCTCCAGATGTTGAGCGGTCGCTCGGTGAACATGGTTCCTCCCAAGCTGATGGCGCGAACGACTGGTCGCCGGGCACCGGCCTCAGGCAGTCGGCGTCGCCGCGCCCTTATCGAACTATCGCGCTGAAGCTAGCAAGGGCTGGCCGACCAACTGTCAGCAAACCTGTAAAGGAGTGTCGCCAACTGTCAGCGTGGCATGAGCTCAGTGGGTGTTGCCCAACGTCGCGGCCGGGAACGACAGTCGAAACATGCTCCCCTCGCCGGCCGAGCTGGAGACCTCCACCGAGCCTCCATGCGTCTTCATGATGTGGTGCACGACGAACAATCCGAGACCGTAGCCGCCCTTCTCCTGCCTCTCCGGGGAGCGGTAGAAGGGCTCGAAGAGGTGCCGCATGCTGTCGGGTGCGATGCCGATGCCGCGGTCCTCTACGTCGAGGCACACGCGGCCGGGCTCACCGTGCAAGCGCACCGCGATGAACTTGGATTCCCGCGAGTACTTGACCGCGTTGTCGATCAGGTTGACGAGCGCCTGGGCGATGGCGGCGCAGTCGTGGCGGACCTCTGGGAGACCGGCTTCGATGTGGGTCTCGAAGCGAAATCCGCGCTGCTCGCAGTACTGCCTGTAGGTATCGATGGTCTGGCCTGCGCACGTGGCCAGATCGCCGATCTTCAGCTCCTGCGCGTCGTCTTCTTGGCCGACCTTGGCGAAGCGCAACACGTTGTCGACCATCAGCCCGAGGCGGTCGCTCTCGCGCAGTATGATCTCGTGGAAGCGTCGGCGATCCTCCGCGGGGAAGCTCGGCTTCTTGAGTAGCGTCTCGGCGTAGAGACGAATCAGCGTGAGCGGTGTCTTCAGGTCGTGCGAAACGCCGGATACGAAGACCGAGCGGAGCTGTGCGGCGCGAACCTCGCGGGCGGCGTCTCGGTACATGAGCAGCAACCCGAGGCTGAGCAGCAGCAGAACGACGCCGGTGGAGGCAACGTACAGGATCGTGTCGCGCGACAGAAACCCCTGAGCCAGGCTACCCGCAGCCGGCTCGAGAACGAGATTCCAAAACGGAAAGATGGTCGGGAAAACGGCCTCGGCCGAACCGGCTCCCGTTTCTCGCCGTCGTGGGAACTCCGCGCCGTCGTCGATCGGCACGGACGCAGCCACGGACGCCTCGGCCTCCAGCGCGACGATCGCGCGGCCCTCCACGCCCGTGTCAAGTCGAATGCGCGCGCGGTCCCCACGCTCGGCGCCCAGCGGGAGCAGTCGAAACACGCGCGGCACCTCGGAAGTCGGGCCGCCGACGGGCATGACGCCGAGGAACGCGTTGTGGCCAGCAGGGGGTACATGGGGAAACGCGACGCCATCGAACCCCAGGTCGGAGGACGCCGTGGAGCCGGTCAGCAGCAGGTTGCCGGCGCTGTCAACGGCCACTTGGCCGAGGAAGTCCGTGGCCGACCCGCCCAGGAGCTGAGCGCGGTAAAGTCGCCGCAAGGCGGGGTCGAGCTGCACCAAGAATCCGTCCGTCGGCCCGGCAAGCGTGCGGCCCGCCGCGCCGGGAGTGCTCGGGAAATCCGTCGACGCGGTCCAACCGCTCACGTAGACGTTGCCTGCGCCGTCGATCGCCAGGGCGTGCCCCTGCTCCGAGCCGCTCCCCCCTACGAGTGATGAAGCCAGCAGGTCGGTCCCCGAGCGGGAAAGCTTGGCCACGAACGCTTCCGAGGTCGGGCCTGTGTAACGATCGAGCTCTTCGCTCATCGGCGCCGAGGGGCGAAACGCGCCCGCGGTCGTCGGAAAGTCGGGGGAGTTCGTCGAACCCGCCAGATAGATGTCGCCCAGCTCGTCGACCACCAACCGACCAAGGCG
>CBDUAS010000187.1:0-7353 GCA_965365185.1 uncultured bacterium
CGCCTGAAATTGTTCGTGACAACATCACCGGCGGATATGGTGGCATTTTCACCGTTGATGGCATTGGCAATGTCATTGAAGTTGAGCTCATTTGCCTGCATGGCATAGAGATCGACATTGATGTAGAAGGTCTTCGTCCGGACGAGGTGACGGGCTTAAGCAAGGCGCATTGCGCGGTCGGAAGAATCCACTATCAGCGCGTGGATCATACTCGCGCCGCGGCGCCAGGGTCGAGCTCCAGCCCCACGCCATCGAGCGCATCCGTACCTGCCGCGACTTCATCGAGGAGCGCATCGCGGCGCACGAGATCATGTACGGCGTCAACACCGGCATCGGCGAGTTCTCCGAGGTGGTGCTCGACGACGACCAGGTACGGGACTTCCAGCGATACCTGGTCTACAACCACGCCGCCGGCATCGGCGAGCCGGCGCCGATCGACCACGTGCGCGCCGCCATGGTGCTGCGCGCCAACGTGCACGCGAACGGCCACTCGGGTTGCCGGCTCGAGATCACACAAACGCTGGTGGAGATGCTCAACCGCGGCGTCACGCCGGTGGTCTGCGAGAAAGGATCGGTCGGAGCCTGTGGTGACCTGGCGCCGATGAGCCAGATCGCCTTGCTCATGTTGGGCGAGGGCGAAGCGTACTACGAGGGCGAGCGATTGCCGGGAGCCGTGGCGCTCGAACGCGCCGGCATCGAGGTCCCCGGCCTGCGGGCCCGCGATGGGCTGGCCACCATCAACGGCTCGAACCTGATCAACGGCATCGGCGCGCTGGCCGTCTACGACGCCGAGCGCTGGCTGAAGCAGGCCGAGATCGCCGCCGCCATGTCGCTCGAGGCGCTGAAGGCCAACATGAAGCCGTACGACCCGCGGCTGCACGAGCTGCGCGGCTTCCGCGGCGCGGTGACCTGTGCCGCCAACCTGCGGCGGGTGATGGACGGCTCCGACCTGCTCACCGGCAAGGAGCACGTCAAGGTCCAGGACGCCTACAGCATGCGCTCGACGCCGCAGGTGATCGGCGCGGCGCGCGATCAGCTCCGCTGGACGCGCGAGCAGGTCGAGATCGAGGCGAACGGCGTCGGCGACAATCCGATCTTCCTACCGGAGGATCACGTGGTGCTCACGGGCGCCAACTTCCAGGGCACCCCGGTGAGCTTGCCGATCGATACCCTCGGGGCGGCCGTGACCATGGTCTGTGTCCTGTCGGAGCGGCGCATGAACCGGCTCACCAACCCGGCGCTGAGCGTCGGGTTGCCGCCGTTCTTGACCAAGGGAGCCGGGATGTTCTCCGGCATGATGCTGAGCCAATACACCGCCGACACGCAGATCGTGGAACAGCGCATCCTCTCGGCGCCGGCATTCGTTCAGTCGATACCCGCCGCGGCCGACCAGGAGGACTTCGTCTCCATGGGCATGAACTCGGCGCTGAAGACCCGGGAGATCCTCGATCTCGCCTGCGGCGTCCTCGGCATCGAGCTCATGGCCGCGGCACAGGCGCTCGATTTCCGCGATTACTCACCCGGAAAGGGCACCCGGGCCGCGCACGCGGCGGTTCGCCGGCACGTCGACACCCTCGACGAAGACCGGCCGCTGTACCCGGATCACAACGCCATGAGCGCCGCGGTCGCGAAACTCGACGTTCTCGCGGCGGTCGAGTCGGAGATCGGCGAGCTGGAGACCTACTGAGGGCCCTGCCTGATCCACCGATGGCCTCCGAGACAGCCTACCGCCCCACCTTCTGGAGTAGGCCGGGCTGTCGCATGAACATCTCGATCTCCTCCACCGTGCGCGGAAGCCCGGCCGAGAGGTTCTCGTAGCCGTCCTCGGTGATCACCACCGTGTCCTCGATCCGAATCCCCAGGGTCTCGGTCTGGGGCATGTTGATGTCACAGGCAAAGACGAAGCCGGCCTCGAGCGGCTCCTCCGGGCCGGTCATCGACGCCATCACGTCGGGTGTCGCCAGCCCGACGGGGTGGTTGTAGCAGCCCCAGCGGATGAGGCCGCGAAACCGCCGCTCGCTGTCGTCGTAGCCGTTCGCCACCAGCCACTCCCGCACCTTCTCGCCCACCGCCGCGAAGGAGGTCCCGGCGCGGTAGTTGTCGAGGCAGACCTGCCGGATGCCAAGGCCGAGCTCATAGAGCTCTCGTTGCTCGGGTGAGAACCTGCCGTTGGCCGGGAACGTGGTGGAGATGTCGACGTTGTAGTAGGCGTAGTCGGGGCCGGCGTCGAGGATGATGAAGTCGCCGTCCTCGAGCGTGCGATCGTGCCGGTGATAGTGCCCCCAGGGATGGTGGTCGCCCGCCATGATGATGGTCTCGTAGGCTAGCTCCTGAGCGCCCTCGCGTTTGCTGACGAACTCGAAGAGCGCCGCCAGCGTGCGCTCCGGCATGCCGACCTCGGTCGAGCGCATGAACTCGAGGTGGGCGGCGACGCCGATCCGCGCCGCGTCGCGAATGATCTCCACCTCCGCTGGCGACTTGACCTTCCGCAACACCTGGATGGTCTGGAAACAGTCGCGCACCTCGACGTCCGGATACCGCTGCCGCAGGCGCTCGACGAGCTGCAGCTCTCGGGTCAGGCGGCCGTCCAGGGGGTTTTCCGTCACCGTGCGCTGAAACGCCCGGTAGACCTCGTTGGTGTTCATGCGGTGCAGCTCTTCGGGACGATGAGACAGGTAGAAAACGCCCACCCGCTCGCCGACATCCGCCAGAAAGGCGTCCATCTCCTCGACCGGTAACGACCGCTCGATCCCGGTGTATCCCGTTGGGTCGAGGGCGAGCTGCGGCGGGATTCCCGCCCCGCGGGCGTCGCGCTCGTCGAGGGTGAGAAAGAGAGTGCTCACCCGCTCGACGCCGTCGATCACCAACCAAGCGTCAGGCGCCTCGACCCCGCTGAAGTAGAGGAAGTCGTTGCTCTGGAAGAACTGATAGTCCGCGATCGGCGAGGTGGCTCCCGGAATGATGGCGACGCCGTCCGGGATCTCGTCCATCAACCGCGCCCGGCGCGCGGCATATTCCGCGTTGTCGATCAGCGTTCCGGGGAGCACGAAGGGCACTTCCTGCTGCGCCGACGCGCCAAGAGAGAAACCGGCTATCAAAGAAAGCAGGATCGGCAGCAGCAGCGCGACAGGAATGCGCAAGAGCGGGATTCGTGTTCGGTGGAGGTTCATGTCTTCCCTCGGTCGGCGGCACGCGGGGCTGCCAGGTCACGCAGGCGGGTACTCCGGAAACTGCGGCAGCTCGTCGTGGATGTGGTCCCAGGGGGCCTTGAAACCAACCATCATGTGGAACTGTGACTCGATCCCGGAGTCGTGGTCCAGCCCGCCGGCGGTGACGAACGTGAGGTTCTCGGTCGAACCGTAGATCGCCGATCCGCAGTTCGAGCAAAAGTGCCGGTCGGCAAAGGTCTCCTCGCTGAAGGTCTTGACGAGGTCTTCGCCGGCGACGAACCGGAGACTGCCCTGCGGGATCACCACGCCGATCATGCTGGTTCCACCGCTTTGCCGCTGGCAACGCGTGCAGTGACACGTTCCGACGGCGACGGGCTCGGCATCGACTTCGTATTGCACCCCGCCGCACAAACACCTGCCCTTCAATGCCACGGTTCCGCTCTCCTGTTTCCGCTCACTCGACGACCACGAGGTCGCTGATCACATTCGCCCGCACTGCGGGCCAGGGAATCCAAAACAACGGTAGACCCTGGGCGCCGCCCGCGCGAACGGGCCGGGAAGAGCGCGGCGCGATCACCAGCGCGACGACGGTGCACTCACGGACCCCGGCCCGATCTACCCCGGTCAGGTGTCGGCACCATTCGTCTCATCGTGACCCACCGAAGGTCTCCGGCCGGCATGTTACGGAGCTGCTCTCCCGAAGCAGACGGCGCCGGGCTCGACGTAACTTCCTCCCTCCTTCCCGGTAGTTGCCGGTAGGACACGGACACGGCATCGATGAGCGAGCCGGGCCATCGCTCCGACTCCGTCACGCCCGCGCCGGATACGGTTGCCGTGGCCGGGGAGGACGAAGCGAAGGAGGCTTGAGCGATGAAGACGATCGCGGTGGTGCTGGTCATCCTGCTCACGCCCGTCAAGGCCGCGGCGCAAGAGGAGGTCCATCGCTCCTTCGACGAGCTGAGCCGCGCCGGGAGGCTGGCAGGGGGCGACGTCGTCTGGATCCTGGCGGACCTCGCGGGCGCGGGCGAGTACCGCGAGCTGAACGGAAGGCTCGCCGGGCTGACACAAGCAACGATCATCGTGCTCGTCGAGACCGCTCCGGCCGGGGCTACCGACCTGGCGATGGGGCCGGAGGCGCGAGGCTACTCGATCGTGCTGCCCGAAGGCCGCGTGCGTCGCATCGACGCTGAGTTCGCCGACCCGCTCACCAACGGCATGCTCATCGGCGCCGCTGTCGGGTTCGCCACCGTGGCCATACCCGTTCTCGTCTGGGCCGCGAGCTGCGAGTCTTTCTGTTTCTTCAACGGCGGCGCCGCCCTCTTGCTAGGGGCCGGTGCCGCGGGAACGGGTGTGGCCGTCGGGGCGAGCGTGGACGCCGCTATCAAGACTCGGGGCGTGGTGTATTCGGCTCCCGGGCTCTCCAGCGCCCGCATCGACCTCTCGATTTCGCCCATCATCACCCGGGAGCGAAGAGGTGTTCTTTTCACGCTCGGCTGGTGAGTGCTCATGAATGCCAGAGGCCCGGCGCTCGAGATTCGCCGCATTCGACCGCATGAGGTGAAGGAAATCCCCGACCCCGGGCCGGTTCGCAGTTGAGCAAAGTAGTCTTGCCGGAGCCGCTGGGCCCGATGAATGCCGCGCTCTCGCCGGCGGCGACGTCCACGCGAGGAATCTGAAGGCGAAGCTCGCCTGTCCCGTAACAGCGCCCGCGGCTCATTCCGCTCGCAACGCCTCCATCGGATCGACGCGGCTGGCGCGCATCGCCGGCAGCAGCGTTGCCAGCGCCGCGGCGGTACACAGCAGGAGTGTGGCAAGCAGCGGGGCGGTCGGATCGAGCAGCTCGACGCCGGGAAACGACGCTGCCAGAAGCTGCCCGAGGCCGAACGCCAGCAACAGGCCGATGACGACGCCGACCGACACCAGGCGCATTCCCTGCGCCAGGACCATGCCGATGACGTCCGCTCGCCGGGCCCCGAGCGCCACCCGCAGGCCGACCTCGTGTGTTCGGCGGCTGACGATGAAGCTCACCACGCCGTAGATGCCGACTAACACCAGCAGCAGGGACACCGCGCCGACGATCGACAGCAGCAGCGAGACAACGCGCTGGTCGCCGCTCGACCACGCGACGACATCGGTCATCAGCCGCGGCTCGAGCACTGGAAGGTCGGGATCCGCCTCGCGCACCAGGCGGCGCAGGATCGGGATCAGGGCTCGGGCGTCGTCACGCGCCCGCACCACCAGGTGCAGATCGGCCAGGGGCTCGCTGGTGTACGGCTGCCAGAAGTGCAGCGGCACCGGGTCTTCGCCGACGTTGGCGTAGCTGGCGTTGCGGACGACGCCGACGATCTGCACCGTGTTGTCGCCACTCAATCGCAACCGCCGGCCGACCGCCCCGTCGGGCCAGAAGCGCTTTTGCAGAGCTTCGTTGACGACAACCACCGCCGCCCCTTCCTCGATCTCCGCGGTGCTGAACGAGCGGCCGCTCACCAGAGGCATGCGCATGAGGTCGAAGTAGCCGGCGGCGACGCGGTTCTCGTCGACGAGAACAGGCTCCTGGCCATCCGTCTCCATGCCCTCGGGAACGATGTGGTTCCCCCAGCGAGTGCCGTCGAGCGGCAAGTCCGCGGCCAACGCCACCGCTTCGACACCGGGGGCCTCGAGGGTGCGTGCAGCGAGTTGCTCGAAGAACTGGCGCGCCTCGATGTCGCCGTAACCTCTCTGGTTGAGGTCCAATCGCACCGACAGCACGCCCTCGGCCTCGAAGCCGGGATCGGTGCTGCGCGCCACCTGCAGGCTGCGCAGCAGCACCCCGGAGCTCACCAGCAGCGCCAGCGAGGCGGCGACCTGACTTACCACGAGGAGGTCACGAAACGCGAAGCGACGCCTTCGGCCGGCGCGCACAGACTCGCCCTTGAGCGACGAAGCAAGGTCCGGATTCGAGGCGCGGAGCGCCGGAATCAAGCCGAACAGCACTCCCGTGGCAACGGAAACCGCCGCTGTGAATGCGAGCACGCGCACGTCCACCGTAACGTCGATGCCGAAACCGGGACCGACGACGCCCGCCTCGAGCATTCGGGTGAGCCAGTGGGCTACCAGCACGCCGAGGCCTCCCCCGATGCAGCCGAGCAAGACGCTTTCGCTCAGCAACATGCTCATCAGCGCAGCGCGATCGGCGCCCAGGGCGAGGCGAACGGCGATCTCGCCGTCGCGCTGCAAGCCGCGCGCCAGCAGCAGGTTGCCGAGGTTGGAGCAGGCCGTGGCGAGCACCAGCAACCCGATGGTGGCAACCAGCGCCAAGGCCACGGCGATCTGCGCCTGCTGCCCGGGTCGCACCAGCAAAGCGCGTAGCGGATACACGGCGAAGTTGCCCGCCTGCCCGGGTTCCGAGCTCCAGTACCGCGGGTACTCTCGGCGCAGGCGCTCTTGCACCACCGCGAGCTGCGTACGCACGTCGTCCAGCGTGGCGCCTTCGGTCAGCCGGCCGATGCCGTACAGGCCAAGGCGTCCGCGATTCTCGGTGTACGCGGGCCGCAGCGGAACGTAGAGGGAGGGTTCGACCGGCGCCTCCGGTGAAAGTAGCCCCTCCGGGGTGACGCCGATGACCGTGTAGTCGCTACCGTCGATTCGCAGCAGGCTGCCGAGCACCTCCGGGTCGCTCTGGAGATCGCGCTGCCAGAACGTGTGCGAAACGACCACCACGGGCGGCGCGTCCGGCCCCATCTCCTCTGCCGTGAATCCGCGGCCGAGCGCCAGAGGGACACCCAGCACGTCGAAGTAGTTGGCCGACGCCTCGCACCCCATCACCGCATTCGTGATCTCGCCGACCGTCAAGTTGAAGTTGTCGTGCACGCTGAGCCCCGCCACTTCTTGCAGCCCATCCGACTGGGCGGCAGCGTCGACCAGGTCGGGCCAGGCGACCGGCCCGCCGACGCCGCGAAAAACCGCGACCAACCCCTCCGGCTGCTGCACGTACGGCAAGGGCCGCAGGAACATGGCGTTGACGAAGCCGCCGATGCCGGCGAGCGGCGCAATGCCGAGGGCCAGGGACAGCACGGCAACGGCGGTGAAGCCCGGCGAGCGGGTCAGGTTGCGGAAGGCGTAGGGAATGTCCTGGGTCAGCACCACGTCGCAGCGTGTACCGAGACGACGCCAAAGCGGCGGGCGACGACGCGGAGCGCTGGGC
>CBDUAS010000188.1:0-7343 GCA_965365185.1 uncultured bacterium
GGCAGGTTCTCGAACATGCGCGTGTTCACGTTCCCGGAGCCGGGCGCGGGTCGCGAATCGGTGGCCGGTGAGTTGCCGGCGCTGCGTCGAGGTGCGGTCCCGCGAAGGGGACCCTACGTGGGTGGCTGTACGCACGGGCCAGGTGCAACCTGCGGCGCAGCTCTCTCGTGGCCCGGCGGCGTTCCGTCGCGTCGCGCGCGGCCGACCCATGCAGCGCCGTATCGGTTCCCTACGGGGCGGGCGATGCCTCGTGCCGGGAGATCCCTCGAGGCGCAGCCGCGTCGGGTGCCCTGCGGCGGGTGGCGTGAAATTGCCAGCATGCTTCAGCGACATGCCGGTCCGGCCGCTGGACGCGGGGAGGGCCCATGAAGGCGATCGAGTACTTCTTGCGCTACACGGACTGGGTGAACGCCCGGATTGGCTGGCTGGTCGCGTTCCTGATGTGCCCGATGCTCTTCATCATGATCTGGGAAATCGTGATGAGGTACTTCTTCAATCAACCCTCGCTCTGGGCATACGAGATCTCGCTGTTCCTGTACGGGAGCTACATCGTGCTCGGCGGCGCGTACACGCATCTTGCCGGCGGCCACGTGAACGTGGACATCATCTGGGGAAGACTGTCACCTCGCGGGCGCGCGGTTCGCGACATCTTCACATCGAGCTTCGTGTTCTTGTTCCTCGGGGTGCTGTTCTGGGAATCGCTGAAGATCACGATCGACTCCTGGCAGATCGGCGAGACGACGATGTCACACTGGGCGCCCCCGTACTATCCCCTCCGCACCACGGTCCCCGTCGGCTGCTTCCTGTTCATGCTGCAGGCCCTCGCCAAGCTCATCCGCGACGTGCTGATCGTAAAGAACGGCGAGGACCTCTTCCCGGTACGAGAACCGATGCGTTAGCCCGGAACGTCTCCCTTCAGCAGAGAAGCTTGCATCCCGGCCAAGCACCGCCTCTCACATGGAACCAACTCGCGAGGAAGACCCGCATGATGGAACTTGGCCCCGGCTGGCTGACGATCATCCTGTTCGGCAGCCTGATCGTCCTGCTCCTGTGCGGACTGCCGCTGGTGTTCGCGCTGGGCGGCGTCGCCACGCTGTTCATCATCCTGCTCTGGGGGCCGCACGCGCTTCCAATCCTGGCGAATCGCACGTACATGGCGATGGACATGTTCCTGCTGGTCGCCGTGCCGATGTTCATCTTCATGGGGGCGATGCTGCAAAGATGCGGGATTGCCGAGGACCTGTACGAGCTGATGTATCACTGGATGGGCGGACTCAGAGGCGGGCTCGCCGCCGGAACGGTGCTGATCTGCACGCTCTTCTCGGCCATGGTAGGCATCAGCGGAGCCGCGACCACGTCGATGGGCTTGCTGGCGCTTCCTTCGATGCTCAAGCGCGGGTACAAGAAGGACATCGCCATAGGCTGCATCTGCGCCGGCGGCGCGCTCGGCATCCTGATTCCGCCGAGCGTGCTGATGATCATCCTCGCGCTCTTCGCCAGGCTCTCGGTCGGCCAGATGTTCATTGCAGGGATTCTGCCGGGGCTGCTGCTGAGCGGCCTGTTCATCACGTACATCCTGATCCGCTGCCACTTCCAGGAGGACCTGGGCCCGGGGGTCCCGGTCGAGGAGCGGCTGCCGCTGCGGCAGAGGTTGCGGCTGCTGGGCGGATTACTGCTGCCGATCTGCCTGATCATCGCCGTGATGGGGTCGATGTTCATGGGCCTCGCGACGCCGAGCGAGGCTTCAGCCATCGGCGCATTCGGCGCCATCGTGAGCGCGGCCGTCAAGCGAAAGCTGAGCTGGGAGAATTTCAGCTCCGCGCTGTTCGTCTGCCTGCGCCTGAGCGCCATGGTCATCTGGATCGTGTTCGCCGCATCTGTCTTCACCGCCCTCTACGCCGTGACCGGAGCGTCGAACCTCATCGCCGGGCTGATCGCCGGCGTCGGCGAGGGCTGGTGGCCGATCATCGCGATGCAGGGGATCTTCTTCGTGCTCGGGATGTTCTTCGATCCGACGGGAATCGTCCTGCTGACCACCCCCATCTTCTTCCCGGTGGTGACGTCCCTCGGCTTCGACCCGCTGTGGTTCGCCTTGCTGTTCGTGATCAACATGGAGATGGCGTTCCTCACTCCACCGTTCGGATTCAACCTCTTCTACATGAAGGCCGTCGTTCCGCCGGGCGTGACGATGATGGACATCTACAAGTCTGCCCTTCCGTTCGTCGTCCTCCAGCTTGTCGGCCTGATCCTGTGCATGATCTTCCCCGGCATCATCACCTGGCTGCCGAGCCTGATGATGGGCTGACGCGGCGGGCGACTCATCGGAGATCACCGCCCGAGACGCGAGCGTAGCGGTTCTCCTCGCGCCCTCGTTCCAGCTGTTTCAGTCCATCAGGAGTGACTCGGAGGCGGGCAGATACGTGCGAGCGGCGTTGTAGAACGGCGCCGTCGCAGCATGTTTCGGTAGATCGCACCTCCGGGCGATGGTGCCCAGGTTGCCGACTCGCCACCCCTTGTCCCCGCGAGGCGGTCGTTTCTTGCATTCTGACGCTCGTGGCCTGCGACGACGACCCCGGCTCGAGTCCCTCGAGGGCCCCGCAGCGTTCGACCGGTACGGGGACCTCAACCTTCTCTTGGTAGGTGCTCTGGAAAGGCGCGCCGACGACGTGACCGTGTAGAGTCTGCGCGAGGCGGTAGGGCCAAGCGCCCTGCGCGAGCTGCACCGTGCCGCGTGATTCGCGGCTGCATCTGGACGACAGGCGCCGCGCCTGGGAGCGCATCCCGGAGCATCGGGCAGGCCATGACCACTGGGCAGCACTGGCCGATTCCAAACCCGCGATGCCCTCCTGTAAGATCTTCTCATCGCCGGTGAGGCAGCCAGGCAGATTCTTGGCGAGGATGCTGAGCGCCACGTTGAAGTGGAATGGCGACGGAGTGCCGGTCTCCGAGTTCTGTCGGCTTCCGGCTACTCCGACCTCGATGAGGATATCGGCTTGGACGAGATCTCCAGCAAGCTTCCCAGGTACCGGACACGGCGACGATTGCCCTGGAATCGAAAGAGCAATCGGTGATGATCCACGCGCTTGCGGGGCAGCATCACCGAGCGTGACTGGCGCGAGACATCGCGCAGGCCTCGTTGCGACGAGGTGAACCAGACGAGAGGAGCGAGCATCGTGACCCAAAGTCGTCGTCGATTTTTCGTCGTCCTTGCGGCTACCGCCGCGGCGCTGGGCGGCCTGCCGCTTGCCGGTCGTGCCACGCCGACTGGACGCGACCGGATGAAGATCGGGATCGTGGGCTCGGGCAAGGTGGGCGGATCCCTGGGCAGCGTGTGGGTCAAGGCCGGCCACGAGGTCATGTTCTCGTCTCGCACCATCGACAACGACCGGGAGCTCGCCGCACGGCTGGGGCCCGGCGCTCACGCGGGTACGCCGCGCGAGGCAGCGGCCTTCGGAGACGTGGTGATGGTCTCGGTCCCCTATCGCGCGCTGCCGGAGGTCGGGAAGACACTCTCCGACCTGATTGCTGGCAAGGTGGTCATCGACACCTGTAACCCGTTCGTCTCACGTGACGGCGACATCGCGACCTGGGCGCGCGAGAAAGGCGCCGGTCTCGCGTCGGCCGAGCTACTCCCCGGGGCGCGCCTCGTACGCGCGTTCAACGCGATCGGGTACGCGCGCATGGCTACCGCCCACGAACGAACGGGACGCTTCGGCATGCCGATCGCCGGGGATGACGCCGAAGCCATCGAGGTAGCCTCGCGGCTCATCCGCGACATCGGCTACGAGCCGGTGTTGGTCGGGGGGCTTGCAAAGGGCAAGTACCTGATGCCCGGGACGCCGCTCGCGGGTGAGCGCAGCGCGGAAGAGATCCGGCAGATCGCCGCCAAGCTCGAGTGAGCGCGCACCTCGCGGTGGTGCCGGACCGTTCGGTTCCGGTGTATAAGATGCCGTGAGCACGCGAGTTGGACGGTGAGGTGTCATCCGGATACGCTTCCACGCGTCGGCTGGCCGTGGTGCTGCATGCCGACGTGGTCTCCTCCACGGAGCTCGTGCGCCGAAACGAGGTCCTGGCGCACGAACGCATGCAGGACGCGTTCCGTCGCCTGTCCGCGACGATCGGCTCCTACGGGGGCCGCACCCACGAGCTGCGCGGAGACGCGCTCCTTGCCGAGTTCCCGCGCGTGTCCGATGCCGTGTCCGCGGCGCTCGTCTTTCAGGCGGAGAACGCCTCTTACGACGTGGGCCAGGAGGACGACCTCCGCGTCGCGCTTCGCATCGGGATCAGCCTGGGCGAGATCGTCATCGCCGATCACACGCTGACCGGACCCGACGTGGTGCTGGCGCAACGCCTTGAGCAGCTCGCGGCGCCGGGCGGCCTGTGCATTTCCCAGGCCGCCTATCAGTCGATGCCACGCCGTCTTCCCTTCAGCTACGAGGATCTGGGGGAGCAGTTGGTGAAGGGCTTCGACGAGCCGGTGCGCGTCTATGCGGTCTCCCTGCGCCCGGGCCACGCGGCCCCGGAGCAGGAGGGTCCTGTGCTGCACGGGCCCGCGCGCGACGGACGCCGCGCACCGACGTGGCCCGTGGCGTCGCTCGCCGCGCTGCTGGTCATCGCCGGCGTGCTGCTGGCGTGGTTGCGGCCGTGGTCGGACGCGGGCGCGCCGGGCGTGGGAACGGCGCCAGACACGGGGAAGGCGCCGGACGCGACGGTTGCCGACAAGCCCTCCATTGCTGTCCTGCCCTTCGACAACCTGTCCGCCGACGAGCAGCAGGAGTACTTCGTCGACGGCATGACCGAGGATCTGATCACGGACCTGTCGAAGGTCTCGGGCCTGTTCGTCATCGCGCGCAACTCGTCGTTCGTCTACAAGGGAAGGGCAGTGGACGTGAAGCAGGTGGGCCGCGAGCTCGGCGTGCGCTACTTGCTCGAGGGAAGCGTGCGCCGGGTGGGAGATGTCGTGCGCGTCAACGCGCAGCTGGTCGACACCGCTACCGGTGGACACGTGTGGTCCGAGCGCTACGACGGCACGCTTGAGGACGTCTTCGAGCTGCAGGACGGCGTCACCCGCAAGATCGTATCGGTCCTCGCCGTGCACCTGGGCGTCGAGGATAGAGAACGCGTGGGCCGGCAGGGAACGCGCGACGTGAAGGCGTACGACGAGTTCCTTGCCGGCTGGCACCACTACCTGCGCCAGACGCCCGAGGACTTCGGGAAAGCCATCCCGCACTTCGAGAGGGCCGTCGAGCGCGATCCGGAGTACGGGCGCGCCCACGCGGCGCTCGCCGCGACGTACTGGTACGCCGCCAAGCGACTGTGGGAGAACGCCCTCGGAATGGGCGCCGGCCACGAGCTGCGGTTCGAGGCGGAGAGCTTTCTCGAGAAGGCGATGCAGCACCCCACGCCGCTCGCCCACCAGGTCGCGGCCGACATGCTCTCACTGCGCCAGCAGTACGACGCGGCGATCGCCGAGGCCGAGAAGGCGGTCGCGCTCGATCCCAACGACGCGGACAGCTCCGTCGCCCTGGCCTCGGCGCTCACGCTCGCGGGCCGTCCCGGAGAGGCGCTGGAGCTCGTCGAGCGCGGCATGAGCCGGAACCCACACTTCCCGCCGCACTACCTGTACGAGCTCGGCATGGCGCGCTTCGGCCTCGGGCACCTCGACGATGCCGCGACCGCCTTCGAGCGGGCGCTCGCGCTCAACCCCGAGGACCGTTTCGCGCAGCGCCTCCTCCTGGCCACCTACGGGCTGCTCGGCCGCCAGGCCGACGCCGCGCGATTGACCGAGACCAGCATGGAGAGCGACCGGCGCGGCCGCTTCGGCGCGGTATTCGACCCGTTGACCGTGAGGGCCAGCACTTACTGGGTCCCCTTCCGGCGCCTCGCCGACGCGGAGCGCTTTGCCGAGGGCCTGCGCAAGGCCGGCCTGCCCGACTGAGCCGGCGCGGCCTCAGAATCTCGCCACGTCGCCCGGATTGACGTCCAGCACCTCGATCGGGGCGTCACCCAGTTCCGCCTTCAGCTCGGCGGGTGTGCGGTTGATGATCGGGAAGGTTCCGTAGTGAATCGGGATGACCTGCTTCGGCTTGAGCAGCTTGCGCAGGGCGTACGCCGCACCCTCCGGCCCCATGGTGAAGTGCCCGCCGATGCATACCAGCGCCAGGTCCGGTGCGTGGAACTCGCGAATCAGCGCCATGTCGCCGAATACGTGGGTGTCTCCGGAATGATAGATCTTGAATCCGTTCTCGAGCTCGATCACGTAGCCGACGGACGGTCCGCCGTCCAGCATGCGCGCCTGCCCGCTTGCTTTCTCCAGGAGCCCGAAGGCGAGGAGGTCCACCGACGAGCTGTGCTCTGCCGGCACCATGTGGATCTTGATGCCGCGGCCCAGCGGGGCCACGGTGCCGCCCTTGTTCATGCCGATGGACTTCGACGCGTCGGTGATGCCGAGCGCGTTGGTGTTCCACGCGAAGTCGTACGGCGCGACGACCGTGGCGCCGGTCATCGCCGCCAGCTCCTTGAGGTCCCGGACGTGGTCGCCGTGACCGTGAGTGACCAGGATCGCGTCGACCTTGCCGATCGCCGAAAGGTCCTTGTACTTCGCGGGCGTCTTCGGGTTCTTCTTCAGGAAGGGGTCGATGACGATGACCTTGCCTTCCACCGAGGTGATGCGCACGGTGGCGTGCCCCAGCCACAACACCTCGACCTGGCCGTCCTGGGCGTGGAGCGGCGGGCTCGAGATGGCCGTGAGCAGGAGGGCCATCAGGAAGGGTTTTCTGGTTCTCATGTCCGATCCCCCTATTCGGCAGTACCCCTTCGAGGATAGTCGAGAATTCCCGACCACGTTTTCCGGAAGCCCGCTGCGGCGATCGTCAAGGCACGAGCTTGGCCCGGGCGCCGGCACCGGGGGTCGGTCGGGGCGGGCGGGGGGCGCCGCCCTGGCCGGTTCCTTTCACGCCCAGCGGGTTGGCCGCGGCGGCCGTACCTTTCAGGGGCGCTGTCCTGAAATTCGAACTCAGCGCAGGGGAGCGCGCCGCCTCCGTGCTTCAGGCGGATCAACCCACTGGGACTCATTCGGACCTCGGCATCCCGAGCGCCGTCATCCGGTTGAGCACCCGCGTCTTGACCATGGCCTCGACCTGTTGGCGCTCGAGCTCGGGCGATGCGAGCTCTACCCCGACCAAAGCCTTGAACCGCGACACCGCATTCTCCGCAAGGCTCTGGCGGGTCGCCCCCGTCCTGGCTACCTTCTACATCCGTTCCGAATTCAATGCGTTGCGTTCGACCTCGACTACCCGGTCGGGAGCCGCATCCGCCGGGTCCCATCGTGCTTGACCGGCCCC
>CBDUAS010000189.1:0-7320 GCA_965365185.1 uncultured bacterium
CCGCGTCGCACATGAGGCCTGCGGCCGCGCAGTGCCCGGCCTTCAGGCCAGCCGTGCGGGCGCCTGTCGTCAGGGCAGCCGGCTGATGACGATCTTGGCGACCGGGTTGCGCCAGTCGAAGCGGGCAGCGTCGAGGTCGGCACCGCCGTGGATGCCGCGATGGACGTGCACGTATCCCTCGGCGCCGGCGATGTCCCGCACGCCGCCGCTGCCGCACGGCGGCCCGGGGATGAACCCGCACATCTCGTTGTTGTTCTCCGTCCCCGAATCGTACGCCGGTACCAGAGCGACCATGGTGGCTCCCGAGCGAAAGGCGTCAGCATCGACGTCGAGACCGTCGAGGCCGAAGAATGCGTCGTTGGTGGTCACCAGCATGCCGACGGCGCTGAGACGGTCGAACCTACCTTGTGCCGCGACCTCGTAAGAGGCGGAGCCACCCGGGGGTATGGCCGCCGTGGCTGCAACGACGGTCAACACATCCGGGCTCATGCTCAGCGCATTGCGCAGCGGCTCGTTCGCACCATCCTCGGCGAGCATTCGCAACGCGTCGCTGGCAGCCGTTCCGGCGTCGAACACGCTGGCGGCGGGCGTATGCGTGACCAGAAGCGGCGGACTGAAGACCTGATCGTGGGTCAGGTTGTAGATCGTGACCCGGTAGTTGAGCCGCGCCTGTGCGCTCACCTGCGGCGGCACCGCGGCCAAGGTCGCGGCGACAATGAAGGCACACGCCCCCACGGCGATGAGACGTCTGTTCATGGAACTGTTCTCCTTGTGGTTGCGGGATGAAGGGCTGGCGGCCAGCCTCCAAGATGACCGCTGCCCGTCACGCCTCCTTCACGCAAAGATCACGATTCCGTAACGTTCACCCTCCTCCGGGTACACGTGCCAGCGCAAAGCGGAACACGGTTCCCTCTCCTACCGTGCTTTCGCAAATCAGATCGGCACCATGTAGTTGTAGGGCACGCCGGGCGATCGAAAGCCCGAGGCCGGAACCTTCCTGCGAACCACCGCCCCGGCAACGATAGAAGCGATCGAATACATGCTCGAGCTCCTGCGGCGGGATTCCGGGACCGGTATCGCGGACGCTCACCTGCACGAGATCGGCGTCGCGCTCGACGCTGACGTCGACCCGATCGCCGCGGCGTGTGTAGCGCACCGCGTTCTCGATGAGGTTCTGCAAGGTGCGCTCGAGCGTTCCCAGGTCTCCTCTGATCAGCGCTCCCGGTGCATCGATGCGCACGTCGAGGTCGATTCCACGTTCCGCGGCCGCGAGCCGGAAGCCCTCCGCCACGTCCTGGACGAGCTCGGCGATGGAGAAGTCCTCTTTCTCCATCAGCCTCTCCGGCGCCTCCAGCCGGGCGAGATCGAGCAGGTCGACCACCAGTCGACCGAGCTGCTCACTGCGCTGCGCGGCGATCTGCAAGCACTCCTGCCGCTTCTCGTCGGACAGTGATTCGCCCTTGAGCAGCAGGGTCTCCAGATAGCCCTGCAGATGTGTCAGCGGCGTACGCACGTCGTGAGAGATGTTCGCCAGCAGGTCCCGGCGTTCCTGATCTCGCGCCTCGAGCTCGGTGAGCTGGTGCGAGATCCTGCGGCGCATGGCATGGAAACGGCGCTCGAGTGCGTCGACCTCGTCGCCGGCCTCGGTGGGCTCGCCGGTCTGTGCTGCGCGGTGCGCGTCGCGGCCCGCCACGGTCGGGCCGCCGCCGTTCGACAGGTGCGCGTCGAACGCTGTCATCTCGGCGGACAAGCGCCGCAGGCGCCGGGTGAGGCGGCGGAAAAGCAACAGGCCACCGATCAGCGCCACCAGCAGGCTCCCCACCGTCAGGCTGACGCCGGTCCTGAGGATGTAGCTGGTTGCCACCATCGAGGCCACCGAGCTGAGCTGCTCGCTGGCAAGAACGACGTACAGGTAGCCGCGCGGCGGATCGCCGATCGGCGCGACCGAGAAGATATTGGCCGCATCGGGATTGCGTGGGTCCGTACCGAGTATGGGCAGGCGCGCATCGGGGGCGAGAAATGCTTGCACAGGGGCCAGCGAGACACGCTCGCTCTGCACACGTCCGGGCGGAGCAGAATAGCCGATGATACGTCCCTCTCGATCAAGCAGGTACACCTCGAGATCCGGGTTGATGAGCATCAACTTCTCGAAGATCTGCCGCAGCACCTCGTCGCGCGCTTCGGAATCCTCGATCGAAGGCTGATCCTGCAGCATCTTCGCCGCCACGTCGCGATGCAGCTTCTGCTGCACTTCCTGCATGTAGAGCCGGCTGGTGCGCACGGTCAACGCCGCCGTGACCGCACCGACGACGAGCAGCAGCAGGAGCAAGACCGCGGACAACTTGGCGTAGAGGGTTCGCATCCGATCGCCGCGCCTATTCCGCCGCCACATCCGCGTCGAGGAACTTGTAGCCGACGCCCCACACGGTGTTGATGTACCGGGGCCGGCTGGGGTCCTTCTCGATCTTGCCGCGCAGACGATTGATGTGGGAGTTGACCGTGTGCTCGTAGCAGCCGGCCGTGTATCCCCAAACGAGGTCGAGAAGCTGTCCGCGCGTATAGACGCGCCCGGGCTGCCGCGCGAACTGCAGCAGCAGATCGAATTCCTTGGCCGTAAGGCGTACCGGGCGACCGCCGACGCGGACGTCGCGCTTGTCGGGATCGATCTCGATGTCGTTTACCTTGATGGGCCGCGCGGGAGACTCCTGGTTGTGCGTGAGCAGCTCCACCCGCCGGAGGATCGCCTTCACGCGCGCCACCAGCTCACGCACGCCGAATGGTTTGGTCAGGTAATCATCGGCGCCCAGCTCGAGACCGAGGACCCGGTCGATCTCTGCGTCCCGTGCGGTGAGGATCAAGATCGGGGTGACGTCGCCTTTCTCCCGCAACCGGCGGCAGACGTCGAGCCCGTCACCGTCCGGCAGCCCGAGATCGAGGACGATGAGGTCGATGGCGCCACGCGATGCGCGCACTCGCCCCTCGGCAGCGGTGGCCACTACGTCAACCGCGTGCCCCAGATCGCCCAGGTGCATTTGCACGAGTCGGGCGATGTGCTCGTCATCTTCGATGACGAGGATCGATTTTCGCTGGCCCATGATGTCGCTCGTGAGTTCGTTGGCGGCGCACTACGACCTGATGCTACGGAACGTATCTCACGAAAGGTTCACGCCCCAGAGATCGGGCGGCGCTGACCGTAAGGACGGCGATAGTCTTCGAAGGCGGGCGGCGGAGTCCGTACGGGCGGTGATCCTTCTGGAACGCGGGCGGCGGTCACCGTACGGACGGCGATGGTCCTCGAATGCGGGCGGCGAATGACGCCGCGGCCGGCTACCGCACCCTGCGCCCGCGATGCATGACGAAATCGACGTCCTGTAGCAGCGCCGGATGACGCAACACGTCGCCGCGCACGGCGATGATGTCGGCGACCTTTCCCTCGGCCAGCGTGCCGACGTCGTCAGAAACGCCCATCATCACCGACGGCCAGTAGGTAGCGGCGCGAATGGCGTCCATGACGTCGAAGCCGAAGTCGCTGACCCAGTAGTCGATCTCTCGCCACGTCGAATCGGTGTGAAACGTGAGGGGTACGCCGGAATCGGTGCCGATGAGCATCACCACGCCGGCGTCACGGAGCTGCTGGATCTTGCGCGGCAAGGTTGGCCGGCGAATAGGCATGAGCTGGTAGTACGGCAGCCGCTGCAGGTCCTCGAGCGAGGCGCGCACGTCGTCGACGACTTCTTCCGGCAAACCTTCGTGCCAGCGCGGGTCGTCGATGCGTTCCGGATTGTCACGGGTGTACTCGTACAGCAGCAGCGGCGTGATCGTCGGCGTCCAGTAGAGCGTGTTGGCGCGCCCCTTGATCAACTCCCACACGTCCTCGGGGTACTCGGGCATGGTGCCGAGGCCGGTGTGCTCGAAGTTGTCGACGCCGGCCAGGATGCCACGGCGGATCTCCTCCGGCCGGTGCGCGTGCGCCACCACCGGCAGCCCGTGGACGTGGGCTTCGTCGACCACCGCCTGCACCTCTTCCATCGTCATCTGGTCCTGGTCGATCAACTTGATGACGTCGACGCCGGCCTGCGCAAGTCGCCGCACCTTGGCGCGGCCGTCCTCGGGGCCGTCGACGCCCCAGCGGAAGAGCTCGGTGCCGGGATAGGGCTCGTGCTGGATGAAGGGGCCGGAGACGTAGAGCGTCGGACCCTCGATCTCGCCGCTGGCGATGGCCTCGCGCACGGCGATACTGTCGTCCAGCGGCGCACCCAGGTCCCTCGCGCTGGTGACGCCGGCGTGCAGAAGCTGCTTCGCCGCCGCCGGCATGATGGTGTCGCCGAATACCGGCGGATACGTGCGATCCCAGTGATCGTAATCGCTGTGCCCGACAATCATCAGGTGCACGTGCATGTCCCACAGGCCGGGCAACACGCTCATCCCCTCGGTCGAAATGACCTCGGCGCCGGCGGGGATATCGATCTCGGCCTCCCTCCCCATCGCCAGGATGCGCTCGCCGTCGATAACGATGACCCCGTTCTCGATCGGTTGGCCGCCGAAGCCGTCGATGAGGCGGCCCCCCACGAGGGCCTTGACGGCGCTCTGCGGCGGCGCCCAGGCGGTCGCCGTAACAACAACGGCGAGCAGGAGTCCGACCAGCGGCAGCAAGTGAGGTCGACGATGCATACGTATCATGGGGCCGCTTCCGTTCTGTTCTGAGCGATGAGGCGGATTGATGTGGCGACAACGATCTGTTCGGTGGGGCGGGCGACGTTCGGCGGCCGGCTATCGTTCCGGACACTCCGAGCGCCGGTAGGTTAGCAGTTGATCATCGGCAACGGTCCGCGATCCGGCGACCTCCTTTGTCGGATCCATGCTGCGGCCGTAGAATCGCAGCGTTGCCAACCTGTATGGAGGTCGATCCGATGCCGCGTACCGTCAGGGCGTTTCCTCTTCTCGTTCTCTCCCTCCTGCTCTGCAATATCGTCGCCACCGCGGGAGCTGTGCCTGCGCAGGCGTCCGGGGCCGGTCCTTACACCATCGAGCAGATCCTGGCGCCCGCCTACCCCGTGGAGCTGACCGCGGCCAAGGCCGCCGAGCGCGTTGCCTGGATCTCCTATGAGCGCGGCATGCGCAACGTCTACACGGCGGCGGGACCGGAGTTCGAGCCCGTCAAGTTGACCGACGTGGCCACCGACGACGGCATCGACATGACCGACATCCGCCTGTCGGACGACGGCGCCGTGGCGGTATTCGTCCGTGGGCACACGCCGAATCGCCAGGGCTGGATCGCCAACCCGACCAGCGATGCCGACGGCGCCGAGCGCGCCATCTGGGGTGTGCGCACCAGCGGCGGCCCGGCGTGGCGCATCGCCGAGGGCGCAGATCCGGCGCTGTCGCCCAACGGCCGCTGGGTGTTGTTCGCCCGCGACGGTCAGATCCACCGCGCGCCGGTGGATCCGAACCTCGCCGCCGCCCGTGGGGCCGGCGACGACACCCGGCTCTTCACCGCTTTCGGCGACAACCGCAACCCCGTGTGGTCGCCGGACGGTCAGCGGATCGCCTTCGTCTCGCAGCGGGGAGATCACAGTCTGATCGGCACGTACGATGTCGACCGTCGACGCGTCGGCTACCTGGCCCCGAGCGTCGACTACGACTCCAGCCCGACGTTTTCTCCCGACGGCAGCCGGGTGGCGTTCATCCGCCGGCCCGGGCAGCCGTTCGGGCAACAGGTCGCCGGCACCGGTGGCGGCGGCCGAGGCGGCCGCGGCGGCCGGGGTGCAGGCGGCCAGCAACAGCCCGACGGCCTCCGACGTGCCGCGTTCGCCGGCGGATACACGCTGTCGTTCTGGGTCGCTGACGTCGAAACCGGGGTCGGCGACGAGTTCTGGCACGCCCAGCCCGGCGACGACAGCCTGCAACCCCGCAACTTCCGGTGGGCCGCGAACAACGTCATTTTCCAGGCCGAGCCGGGCAATTGGCAGCACTACTACACAGTGCCCGTCCCCGAGTTGGAGCTCGAGGCCGGCCCGTACGGACACGAGTTCAGTACCTCGGCGCCCTCCGGGGCATCGACCGCCGCCCCTGTCGAGCTGACGCCGGGGGACGGCATCGCCGAGTTCGTCTCCGTCTCTCCCGACGGCGAGTACCTGTTTTACGCCACCAACGTCGGCGACATCGATCGCCGCCACATCTGGCGCACGCCGACCGCCGGCGGCGAGGCCGTGCAGATCACCTCGGGCAGCGAGATCGAAACCTATCCGGCAGCGCTTCCCTCGGGCGGCGTCGCGACGCTCACCGCAGCCCACGACCGGCCGCTGTCGGTGGCAGTGGTGCAGGCAGGATCGAACGAGGCGCGGGTGATCTTCCCCGAGCTGTCCGCGGAGTTCCCGGCGCAACACCACGTCGTGCCCGAGAACGTCATGCTCACCGCCGCCGATGGCGTCGAGTTCCACAACCAGCTCTTCATGCCGGCCGACATCCAGCCGGGCGAACGCCGCCCGGCGATGCTGTTCACCCACGGTGGGCCGCGGCGTCAGATGCTGCTCGGCTACCACTACATGCACTTCTATCACATGGCCTACGCCATCAATCAGTACTTCGCCTCGCAGGGATACGTGACCATTTCGGTGAACTACCGCTCGGGTATCGGCTACGGCGCCGAGTTCCGCAACGCCGAGAATACCGGCGGTCGCGGCAACTCCGAGTACCAGGACGTGCTCGCGGCAGGTGAGTTCCTGCGTGATCACCCGAATGTCGACGCCGACCGCATCGGCCTGTGGGGCCTGTCGTACGGCGGTATCCTCACGGCGCAGGGGTTGGCACGCAACTCCGACCTCTTCTCCGCCGGCGTCGACCTCGCCGGCGTGCACCTGCGCGGCAACACCATCGATCCGGAGGACGTCAGCTACACGTCGTCGGCCATCGGCGCCATCGATGGCTGGCGCTCACCGGTGTTGCTGCTGCACGGCGACGACGACCGCAACGTGCCGTTTCGCCAGACCACCGGCCTGGTGCAGCTCCTGCGAGCCAAGGGCGTCTACCACGAGCTCATCGTCTTCCCCGACGACGTGCACGACTCGCTGCTGTACGAGCGCTGGCTGTTGACGTTCAACGCCACCGATGACTTCTTCCACCGCTTCATCGTGCAGAAGGAGAGCACGCCACCGAACGGCGGATCGCGGTAGGGACACCCCGTCCGCGGTCGCCCGGCAAAGCGATCCGCTCTCAACGGCGCCGCTTTGCACGCCGCACGATGAGGCTGTCGGACCGCACGATGCCCGCCAGGGCGCTGTGTCGCCGCCACCGAGTGAGGTGACTCATGAGTCTGAGGAA
>CBDUAS010000190.1:0-7319 GCA_965365185.1 uncultured bacterium
ATGGTAAGCCAGTACCTGGCGCTGATCGTCGGTGGGGTGCTCCTGTGGAGGCTGGGTAGACCGCGTCGCTGGGTGTGGAGCGAGGTGCTTGACCGGGCCGGGCTGTCGCGTCTCATGCTGTTGAACCGCGATATCCTGCTGCGAACGCTCGGTCTGATCACCACCTTCGCCCTGTTCATCAACTTCAGCTCGATGATGGGGACGACGGTGTTGGCCGCGAACGCGATCCTCTTGCGGGTGCAATACCTGGCTTCCTACTTCATCGACGGAGCTGCGTTTGCCACCGAGAGCCTTGCCGGGATCTTTCGCGGTCGGACGGACGCGGCGGCGTTGCGGCGCTTGTTGCGCCTGTCGCTCCTGGTCGGGTTCGCGTGTGCCCTGGGTTTTGCGGTGCTCGTGGCGATCGCTCCGGGCGTGCTCTATCCGCTGCTCACCTCCCATGACGACGTCATTGCTACGGCTTCTCGCTATGGGTGGTGGCTCGTACCGGTATTGACCTTCGGGTCAGCCGCCTACGTCTACGACGGGTTCTTCCTCGGCCTGACCGAAGGCCGCGTCTTGCGCAACTCGATGTTGTTGTCGACCGTCGTGTTCATCTCGGTCGCCGTTTGGTCCGTCGTGAGTGCCGACAACGACGTTCTGTGGGCGGCTATGCTCCTGTGGATGACGGCGCGGGCGACGACCCTGGCGTGGGCAGGGCAACGGGTGCTGACGGAGGCGCAACGTGACTGGGGCCATCCCTGATGGGTGATCACCGGACGCCGGCGACGGAGCTCACGAGCGATCTCCACGTCGTTCTCGTGCACCCGGAGATACACGGCAATACGGGAAGCTCCGGCCGCACGTGCCTGGCGGCGGGAGCCCAGCTACACCTCGTGGAGCCGCTCGGGTTTTCCCTCGACGACGCACGCGTCAAACGCGCCGGCCTCGATTACTGGCCACGTGTGCGGCCTCGGGTTTGGGCGAGCTGGCAAGACATCGAGGCTCGGCTTGCCGAGCTCGGAGAGCCATTCTTCTTCACTGCCGACGCGACGCGCGACTTCTGGGACGTGTCGTACACGGGCCCGTGCGTTCTCGTTTTCGGTCGCGAGAGCGTCGGCCTCGCCGACGACATCAAGCGGCGGCACGCCGATCGGCTGGTCCGCCTGCCAATGGCCGATCCCGCGCTGCGGTCGCTGAACCTGGCGAACAGCGTTGCCGTGGCACTTTACGAGGTGCTGCGACAGCGACGCGGGCAGATCGGTTGATCGCGCGGCAGCGCGTCCAAACCCTATCCGCCGGGCTCGCATCCAAGGACTTGAAAGCACACCCCGAGCTCGCCGGGACCACGACCCGGCAAGGGCTCGACGAGGCCGGCCCGGCGAGGGCCCGGCCGCGTTCTTGATCCAGGAGGATTCGATGACAGCGACATCTACGGCACGCCATCTCACGCGGTCAAGCAAGGTCAGTACGGCGGCCCTGTTGATGGTGCTCACGCTGGTGGCGATGCTGGTTGCATCTCCGGTGGCGGCATCGTCCGCGGCGCAGCAGCAGCGGGAAGAGCGTCGTACCTTCGCCGCGCGCGAGGGTATAGAGCTCGATCTCGAGAACCTCGTGGGCGAGGTGGTCGTCGAGGGTACGGCCGGGAGCGAGATCGAGGTGATCGCCACGATTCATGCTGCCGACGGCGATCGCGCCGATGCCCAGACGCTCCTCGAACTGCTGCAGATCACCTTCGACGAGAGCGGCGACGGGGTCAACGTCCGTGCCGACTACCCCGTTGGGCGATTCGACGTGTATCGCTATCCGCCGGGGAGCTCCAATTCCGAAACGACCTACGACGACGAGCGTGTTCGCGTGACCTCGCGGGACGATGACGAAGCGGTGACGCTCTATGTCGACTTCGTCGTGCGCGTGCCTGCGGGCGTCGCAACGGCCATCGAGAACAACGTCGGCAACGTCTCCGCCAGCGGTCTCCGCGGTGACTTCCGTGGCGATACGGGCTCCGGCGATGTCACCATCAGGGAGGTCACCGGCGACGTCGAGGCGGATACCGGTTCCGGGGACGTTCACGTCGAAGGGGTTACCGGCGAGGTCAGCGTCGACACTGGGTCCGGAGACGCCGAAATCCGCGACGTCACCGGCGATGTCGCCGCCGATACCGGGTCCGGGAACGTCGAGCTGTACGACGTGCGTGCCGATCGGATCGAGGCCGACACCGGCTCCGGCGATGTGCACATGGAACGCGTCAGCGGTGACGTCGCGGCCGACACCGGCTCCGGTGACATCGTCGTGCGCGATCTTGCCGCCGGTGCCGGCGTCAGTGCCGACACAGGCTCGGGCGACGTTCGCCTCTCGGGGGACTTCTCGGGGGTTCGTCAGATCGAGATCGACGTCAGCTCTGGCGACGTGGAGATCGAGATGACCGCGTACCCCGGGATGAGCATGACCATCGAGACCGGAAGCGGCGACATCGATGTCGACCTCCCCGACCTGCGAACCGAAACGAGTCGCCGGAACTATTTTCGCGGAACCACCGGCGACGGCGCGGCCGATGTGAACATCGACGCCGGATCGGGGAGCGTACGCATCCGCGGAAGCTGAGCAGCAGCCGGTCGACACCCTGCTACACTGCGGCGAGAATCGGGCTCCTCCTCTACCTGGCGCCGGGCCCGTGCGCCCAGCCGCGCCGCGGAGAAAGAAGATGATACGTCGTTTCAACGGGCCTTTCGCGGTCCTCGTGTCGATTGCGTTGGGTGCGAGCGCCAGCCAGGCGGTCCCGGTTTCCACCGCAGCAGGGTCAATCCAACCGCAGCAATCGGAGCAGGAAATGGGGTACGGGTACGGTCGGCCGGCACGTTCACCACGCGGAAGCCGCTCGGAAGTAATCGCGCCACACGGCATGGTCGCCGCGAGTCAGCCGCTGGCCGCTCAGGTGGGCATCGACATCCTCAAGGCCGGAGGCAACGCCATCGACGCCGCCGTGGCGGTGAATGCCATGCTCGGCCTGGTAGAGCCGCACATGAACGGCATCGGCGGTGACATGTTCGCCATCGTCTGGGATGCCGAGGCGGAGCAGATGCACGCGCTCAACGCCACCGGTCGCTCCGGTCACGCATTCACCCGGGAGCTGCTCGAACAACGAGGGTTGGAGCGCGCGCCCGGCTCGGGCCCGTTGTCGTGGATGGTCCCCGGCGCAGTCGACGGCTGGGCCGAGCTGCTCGACCGTTTTGGAACGATGAGCCTCGAGGAGGTGCTGGCACCGGCCATCGCCTATGCCCGGGAGGGATTTCCGGTGACCGACATCATCGCCGGCGACTGGGCTGCGGCGGAGGAGGCGCTGAGTCGCTGGCCGGAGTCGGCTGCGACGTACCTGCCTGACGGGCGGGCGCCGCGGGCCGGAGAGGTATTCAGGAATCCCGACCTGGCTCGCAGCTACGAGGTCATCGCGCAGCAGGGCCGGGACGGTTTCTACAAGGGGCCGATCGCGGAGCAGATCGTCACCTGGGGCCGGGAAAACGGCGCCGTGCTGACGATGCAGGACTTCGCCGAGCACGACTCGATATGGGTCGATCCGATCTCCACGCGATATCGCGGCTACGACGTCTGGGAGCTGCCGCCGAACAGCCACGGCATCACGGCCCTGATGATGCTCAACATCATGCGAGAGTTCGATGTCGCCTCGATGGGCCACAACTCGGCGGATGCCCTCCACCTGATGATCGAGGCCAAGAAGCTGGCGTTCGCCGATCGAGGCGAGTTCGTGGCTGATCCGGACGCCGACATTCCTGTACAGCACCTGATCTCGGCGGATTACGGCACGCAGCGCGCCGCGCTCGTCGACATGTCGCGCGCCGCAACACGGGTAGAGGCCTACGAGGGCAGGCAGGAGCCGGATCCGCTCGAGCATGGCGACACCGTCTACTTCACCGTTGTCGACAAGGATCGAAACGCCATCTCGATGATCGAGAGCATCTTCTCGTCGTTCGGCTCCAAGGTGGTTCCGGGTGACGTCGGGTTCGCCATGCAGAACCGAGCCAGCGGTTTTTCCATGCAGGCGGGGCACCGTAACGAGGTCGGGCCGCACAAACGATCGTTGCACACCAACATGCCCGGAATGGTGACGCGGGACGGCGTGCCCTGGCTGTCGTTCGGCGTCATGGGCGGGAACATGCAGCCGCAGGGTCACGCGCAGGTTCTCTCCAACATCATCGACTTCGGCATGAACCTGCAGGAAGCGGGTGACGCGGCTCGTTTTCGTCCCTCTCCCCACTCATCCGCCGCGGTAGCCCGCGCCGAAGGCGGCACCGTGGCACTGGAGTGGGGAGTCCCCGATGAGGTGGTCGGCGAGCTCGAACGTCGCGGACACGTCGTCCGGCGCGTCGGCGGCGGGTCGATGGGGGGGTATCAGGCGATCTTGATCAATCCGCTTACCGGGATGTTGCATGGGGGGTCGGATCCGCGGAAGGACGGGATGGCCATCGGCTATTAGGAGAAGGGGGGCGCGGAGGCGGGCGATCGCGGCGTTGCGCTTGCTCGGGCTCCCTTCGACGTACCAGGAAGTACGTCTGCGGTCGCCCTCGCGGCGCGCGCCTTGCGCTCGCCCGCCTCCGCGCCCCCTGCGGCATTTGGTGCTTGCTCGGGCTCCCTTCGACGTACCAGGAAGTACGCCTGCGGTCGCCCTCGCGGCGCGCGCCTTGCGCTCGCCCGCCTCCGCGTCGTCGTAACGGCTAGCCATTGTTGGCGCTCGCGGCGTATTGTTTAACGTCATCGCTAGCTGCTGGGGACCAAGAATCCGCTTTCGGGTTGATCGATGGACAAGCCGGCGCCAGTCAAATATCCGATTCATGAACTGATCCGAGATCGGTGGAGTCCTCGGGCATTTGCAGACCGGCCCGTAGAGCCGGGAATGCTGCACCGCCTGTTCGAAGCAGCGCGCTGGGCTCCGTCGTCTTTCAACGAACAGCCGTGGGGGTTCATCGTGGCGACCCGGCAGCAGGAGGACGCCCACAGGGCGATCGCCGACTGCCTCGTCGAGACAAATCGGGAATGGGCACAGTTTGCCCCCGTGTTGATGTTGTCTCTGGCCAAGCTCACCTTCGATCGCAACGGCAAGCCCAATCGCCACGCCTATCACGACGTCGGGCAGGCCGTGGCGATGATGCTCGTGCAGGCCACCGACCTCGAGCTTGCGGCGCACCAGATGGGGGGGTTCGACCAGGACAAGGCGCGTGCCATCCTCGAGATCCCCGATGACTACGACCCCGTCGCCGCGATTGCTCTCGGCTATCCGGGGGACTCGGAGAAGCTGCCGGCGGAGCTGCTCCAGCGCGAGTACTCCCCTCGGGAGCGCAAGAACTTCGACGCGTTCGTGTGGTCCGGCAAGTTCGGCAACCCGATGCCGTTCGAATCCCGCGTCAAGCGGGCCCTGGAAGGTAACTGACCCGGACTCATGGCAAAGCACCTCGTGGTCGTCGTGTGGCTCGTTGCGGTCGCGGTGGGCCTGCCGGCGCTGCCCGCCTGGGCCCAGCAGCTCGAGCTGGAGCCGCCGCAGGTAGCGCTGGCCGGGATCCCCTTTGAGGTCGCGGTCGCTGGAGAGTCGACCGACCCGCAGGGGCTGTCGCTGCGCGCCGCCGGTCGAACATTCGGCGTGCAGGCAGATCAGGATGGCGGTCTCGTTGCCGTCGGTGTCGTCGTACCGAACGCCGGGATGGCGAATCTCGAGCTGGTCGCGGGCGGCAGCACAGTAGCGCAGGCCTCGGTACGGTTGATCCCGGGCTGGATATCGATCCTTCCGCCGGTGATCGCCATCGCCGTCGCGCTGATTACCAAGAACGTGATTCCGGCCCTGTTTCTCGGGCTGTGGTTCGGGGCATTTTCGGTCAACGGGTTCTCCCTCGCCGGTGCGTTCACCGGATTGCTCGATGCCTTCCAGGTGTTCGTGCTCGAGGCCCTGACGGACCCTGACCACGCCTCGATCATCCTTTTCAGCTTGATGATCGGCGGCATGGTGGGGATCATCTCGCGCAACGGCGGCATGCAGGGGGTGGTCAACCGGATCGTGCCCCTGGCGAGGACGCCGCAAAAGGGCCAGGCGGCAACCGGGCTGCTGGGCATCGTCATCTTCTTCGACGACTACGCCAACGTGCTGATCGTCGGCAACACGATGCGGCAGGTGACCGACCGGCTGCGCATTTCGCGCGAGAAGCTCTCCTACATCGTCGATTCCACGGCCGCGCCGGTGACCTGTGTGGCGTTGATCTCCACCTGGATCGGCTACGAGGTCGGCCTGATCGGCGAGGCAGTGCAGCAGATCGATGGTCTCGACGAGGCGGCGTACTCCGTCTTCCTGGGATCGATCGCGTACAGCTTTTACCCGCTGCTGGCGATGTTCTTCGTCTTTCTGGTGGCGCTGACCGGTCGCGACTTCGGTCCGATGTACCAGGCCGAGGTGCGGGCGCGCACCACCGGCCAGGTGTTGGCACCCGACGCCCGCGTCGACGAGTCCGCAGGTGGTGCCAGCGAGCTGACGGCCAAAGAAGACCACCCGCAGCGCGCGTTCAACGCCCTGATCCCCGTTTTCGTGCTGATCGCCGGCGTGCTCACGGGCCTCTACGTCACCGGCGAGGGGGAGACGCTGCGTGAGATCATCGGCGCCGCCGACTCGTACAAGGCGCTGATGTGGGCCTCGCTGCTCGGTGCGCTAACGGCCGGAACGCTGTCGATCTCGCAGCGCATCCTGACCCTCGGAGAGGTCGTCGACGCCTGGTACGCGGGCCTCAAGGCGATGCTGATCGCCATGATCATCCTGGTGCTCGCCTGGTCGTTGTCGGAGGTCACCAGCGTGCTGCATACCGCCGGCTATCTGGTGTCGATACTGGGGGATTGGCTCGCACCCGGCCTGGTGCCGGCGCTGGTGTTCGTGCTCTCGGCCGCGACGGCGTTCGCCACCGGCTCGAGCTGGGGCACGATGGGCATTCTCATGCCTTTGGTCCTGCCGCTGACCTGGGCGGTCCTGCAGACCAACAACATGGCCGACCCCGAGCACTACGGCATCATCTACTCGACGGTGGCGTGCGTCCTCGGCGGCGCGGTCTGGGGCGATCACTGCTCGCCGATCTCCGACACGACGATCCTGTCCTCCATGGCGAGCGGCTCCGACCACATCGACCACGTGCGCACGCAGCTCCCCTATGCGCTGCTGGTCGGCCTCGTCGGCGTGTTTTTCGGCACGCTGCCCACCGGATTCGGTTCCCCCTGGTGGCTATCGCTGATCCTCGGCGCCGGGATGTTGCTGGCGGCGCACCGCTACCTGTCCCGCCCCGTCGACGTCGAATCCG
>CBDUAS010000191.1:0-7290 GCA_965365185.1 uncultured bacterium
CACCCGCACGTCCACGCGGCGTTCGCGGGTGCTACCGAGCGGCACGACGGTACGCTGCTCGAGAACCCGCAGCAGCATCGTCTGCACCCGCGCCGGCAGGTCGCCGATCTCGTCGAGAAACAGCGTCCCGCCGTGCGCCTGCTCGAACACACCTTTGTGGTCGGCGACGGCCCCGGTGAATGCGCCCCGGCGATGACCGAAGAGCTGGCTCAACGACAGCTCCTCACTCAACCCGCCGCAGTTGACGCTGACGAAAGGGCCCTCACTGCGGTTGCTGCGCCGGTGGATTGCGCGGGCGACGAGCTCTTTTCCGGTCCCGGTCTCGCCGCCGATCAGCACGGTCACGTCGACCGGCGCCAGGTCGCGGATGAGCTGGAAGACCGCCTCCATCCGGGAGTTGCGGCCGACGATGTCGTCGAAAGCGTCGCGTTCGTCAAGGAGCCTGCGTAGGTCGTGGACCTCGGACGCGTCGTACAGGAACAGAATCTTGCCGGCGGGGTCCCGTGGGTCTGGCTGCGCGCTGATCTCGAGAGCGGATGCCTCTCCGGCACTTTCATCGAGCACGGCGGTGAGCCGGCGGTCGCCGGTATCCGGCGAGTCGCTCAGAAGAGCCGCAAGCTCGCGCTCGCAACCGCGCAGCGGCGCCAGGTCGAGCATCTTTCGTCCGAGCACGGCCTGGGCGTCGATGCCGAGCAACCTCTCGGCCGCGCCACTGACGAACGTGATCGCCCCACCAGAATCCACCGTGACAGCGCCGTGCCGCTGCGCGTCGAGAACAGCGCGGAGCGTCTCGTTGGCGCGCTCGAGCTCGCGCTCGAGGGCGCGGGTGTGAAGCGCCACCTCGATCGCCGATCGCAGCTCGCGAGCCTGAAACGGCTTGATAACGTAGCCGAAAGGCCGCCCTGCCTTGGCGCGCTCGATGGTGGCATCGTCGCCGAACGCGGTGAGAAACACGACCGGCACCTGCCAGCGGGAGCGCAACCTGCGCGCCGTCTCGATGCCGTCGAGCTCGCCGTCGAGGTGGATGTCCATCAGTACCAGGTCGGGCCGGAGTGCCTCCGTCAGCTCCAAGGCTTCTTCTCCCGACGGCGATCGTCCGGCGACGTCGTAGCCGAGCGCCCCGAGCTCTCGCTCCAGGTCGAGTGCCACCACGGCCTCGTCCTCCACGATCAGGATGGATGGGGCGTCGACCGGCTGCTCCTGCCAGCGGGCGGCGGCGTTCGAGCTCACGCGGCCCCCCTTGCTCGGACCTCCGGTGTGATTCCCGCCGATCGATCGTTGCCGAGCGGCACCGTCACGTTCACACTGGTACCGGCCTGCGAATCGAAGCGGACCGAGCCTTTGAGCTGGGCCACGAACTCTCGTACGAGCTTGAGCCCCAGGGTGGCGGTCGTATTCGGATCGACGCCGCCGGAAAGGCCCTTGCCGTCGTCGGACACCTCGAGCCGGTGGGCGTCGTCGTCGGCGGTAAAGCGAACGCAGATCGTTCCCGCTGCTCCGTCCGTGAAAGCGTGCTCCAGCGCGTTGCCAACCAGCTCGTTGATGGTCATGCCGTAGGCAATCGCCGCGTCAACCGGGAGGCTGGCGTCCTCGACCTCGATCCGTATCTCGTGGCGCGTCGGCTCGTCCGCATACGAGCGCCGGACCACATCGACGAGTCGCTCGACGTACGGGCGAAAGCGGATGTGCGCGAGGTCGTCGCTTTGGTAAAGGTGTTCGTGAATGAGCGCCATCGATCGAATCCGGCTCTGGCTGTCGCGGAAGGCCCGCAGCACGTCGTCGC
Source organism: uncultured bacterium (assembly GCA_965365185.1). Classification (GTDB taxonomy): domain Bacteria; phylum Acidobacteriota; class UBA890; order UBA890; family UBA890; genus CBDCGW01. Next base: position 1,784 of record CBDUAS010000191.1, read on the forward strand.
TCGATGTCTCCGCTGACTGCAGGCTCAGCAGGCTCGAGATCACCTGCATGTTGTTCTTGACCCGGTGGTGTACCTCCTTCAAGAGCACGTCCTTTTCCTCGAGCGAAGCCTTCAGGCGACGCTCGGCGGCCTTCTGCTCGGTGATGTCCTGCGCCAGGTAGAGGGTGGCTCCCGGGGCCGACCGGCCAAGATCGGCTGACGATACGTTCACCAGGACTCTGCTTCCGTTTCGCTTTACCAGCCGGCGTGTGCCCCGAAGCCGCGAGTGTTCGCCCGAAGACATTGTGTCCTCGGGGCCGGCCTCGGCGAAGAGCAGCGAAATCTGCCGGCCGACGATCTCCTCTCGCGTATGTCCGAGCGCTTCGAGGGCGGCCCGGTTCACCGTCTCGACACGTCCGTCGGCGTCTGCTACGAACAGCATCTCGTTCATCGATTGGATGACGTCGTCCAGGTAAGTGCGTGAGATCGTGCTCGCCTCGAGCGCCGCGGCCATCTGGTTGAAGGCATCGGCCAGAGTGCCGATCTCGGTTCGCGTCTTGAGGTTCACGCGCGTGTCGAGCTGTCCGCTACCGAGGCGGCGCAGCCCCTCCTGTAGCTGATCCAGGGGGCCCGAAATGGAGCGGGCGATCACCAGGCCGAGCAACACGGCTGCGACAAGCGCTCCGGCGGTCAATACGAAGCTACGGTTCCTGGCGGCGGAGAAGACCTGACGCATCAGCGTCAGCTCCTGGTCGAGCCCCTCTTGGGCGAAGCGCGCGTAGCCGGTGACGGCGGGGAGCAGCGAGCCGCGGTAGTACACCTCGAGCTGATTGGTCAGATACTCGTTGACCTCTTGGGTGGGGTGATAGCGGGCCAGGTGGATGAACCGCGTCACCATGGCCCGATACGACTCGAAGCCGGCTTCGAGCTCGTCGAGCAGCGTGCGCACTTCATTTCCTGCGGTCTCTCCAGCCGGCGAGGAAGGCCGCGGCTCGGCCGTGTCTTCCGGCGACGGGCTCGGCGGCTCGAGGCGGAGCGAGAGCAAGGTCACCTCACGGGCGGCGTTGAGCTCGGACCCGAGCGTGCGCACTGCCTCGTCTAGCTCGGCGATGAGTGCCTCTGTCGCCGGGTCGGGTTGCCATTCGTGGTCCGCCTCGCCGACCGGCCAGGCTGTGGGAGAGGCGAGCGTGCGATAGCGTGCGGCCACCATCGCGTGCGCCGTCTCCTGGCTGAAGTGCAGCGACTGCGTCATGCGGGTGGCCGCTTCGGACACCGCCAACGCCTGATTCTGCAGTCGTTCAACCCCCGTCAGAACCTGCTCGTTCGTCTGCACGACCACGTATCCCACCACGCCCACGAATGACGCGACAAGCAGGAAGCCCAGCAGCAATATGGTTCGAAGACGCACGATTCTGTCGTTTGTGGGTTCATTTCCGGCGTCCATGACCGGGTGGCGATCGATGGCGCTGATGTCACAAGGTTAGCAAGTTGCATGCCGAACTTCGGCCACGGCGCCGCGGGCACGCCCAACCGCGTCAAGAAAGCGCGAAGAAGCCGGGATCAGGGAAGAGGGTCGGCTTGTCTTCGTACGCCAGGTTCTCCCTTCGCCCCCCTCATGCCCGGGAAAAGGTACATGTGTCCGCATGTGCGGCAATCTTGCCGGTCAGAATTGACCACCGTGCGGGTGAATTGTGATCACTCGCCGACCGGGTCGGACGGACGATTAGCCGAGACCCGGATGGTACCGCAGAGAATCACGTGGTCGCTTGCCCTGGCGCGCCGACCTTCCGTCACGCGGTTGATATCGGGCCGGGACGTCCCCACAATGGGGGCACGGTGTCCTGAAAGGGGAGCACTCACGTGTCCTACGAGTTGGCGATACTCGGTCTCGCGGCCGCCACGATCGGTTTCATTCACACCGCACTCGGCCCCGACCATTACCTGCCGTTCATCGTGATGGGGCGAGCGCGACGCTGGAGCCTGCGCCGCACGCTGTCGGTCACGTTCGCTTGTGGTGTCGGTCACGTCCTCGGCTCGGTCCTGCTGGGCGCCGTGGGGATTCTGCTCGGCTGGACGGTCGCCGGGCTCGAGCGGTTCGAGGGTAATCGTGGCGATATCGCTGGCTGGCTGTTGATCGGCTTCGGCCTTGCGTACGCGATCTGGGGCATCCGCCGGGGGGTTCGCAACCGGCCGCACAAACACTGGCATGCGCACGCCGACGGGACGGTGCACGAGCACCTTCACGCGCACCACGGCGAGCACGCTCACGTCCACACCGAGCGGACCGAGCACCGATCCGGTAAGGTCCGAGACGCCACTCCGTGGGCGCTGTTTCTCATCTTCGTGCTCGGACCCTGCGAGCCGCTGATCCCGATCTTGATGTACCCGGCAGCGGCCCATAGCTGGTGGGGTGTCGCCTGGGTTGCGTCGGTCTTCGCCACGGCGACGATCGTCACCATGATGGTGGTTACGGCACTCGGCTTCGTCGGCCTTTCGCAGGTTCGCTCGGCCTGGCTGCAGCGCTACACGCATGCGCTGGCCGGGCTCGCCGTAGCGACGTGCGGCCTGGCGATCCAGTTCGGCCTGTAGGACGGTGGCTCGTTCGGCGAGGAGTTAGCCGCGAGCACGCGGCTTCCTTCGGCCGCCCGCCCGCATCGCCCGGAGGCTGGAGAACTTGTCCTGCAACCCTTCGTCGCGGCGCCCTGCAGCAGCAGTTCCGCTTCGCGCGGATCGGCACGGGCGAATCGCGCGCGGCGCCGGCCCGCGATCCGGCCGCGGGATCGAAGAGCAGTCAGGGGACTAGCGTTGACCCACGTAGACGCCCGCCAGCACCAGCGCTCCACCGATGGCGACGAACAAACCGAACCGCTCTCCCAGGAACGGCACCGCCAGGCTCAGGGTGGCAAGCGGCTCGAGGTAGAGGTAGAGGCCCGCCCGCGAAGCGCCGAGCCGGGCGACGCCCTCCTGCCAGAACCATTGACCGAGCGCCAGGCCGGGGATCGCCAGGTAGAGGAGCGCGGCAACGCCGCGTGGCGTTAGCTCACGGACCTTCGCCGGGTCTGCGAGGAGAGCGAAGAACACCGCGGTGAGCGCCGCCGCGATCATCATGACACTGAACGTCACCGCCAACGGGTGTCGCCGGCGGACGAGGTCCCGCGTCACGACGGTGTACAGGGCCCAGGTGTGTGCGGAGACCAGAATCAGCCAGTCACCGGTGCTCCGCAGCCAGGCCAGGTCGCCGAGATTCCCGCGGGAGACCAGCAGCAGAATCCCCAGCGTGGCCACGCCGATCCCTGCCACGCCGTTCCATCCGATCCGTTCGCCGAGTAGCAAGAACGACAGAACGGCGAGCGCCAGCGGCGACACGGTGACGATCCAGCCGGTGTTGCTTGCCGTGGTGGTCGTCATCCCGGCGATCTGCACGAGGAAGTGGAACGTGAGAATCGCGCCGCCGAGAAGCAGCGGCAGCACGTCTTTGCGCTCGAACCACAGCGGTATCCGCTTGGCGAGCAACACCACCGCGAGGACCGGAAGGCCGATCACCAGACGCAGCCCGAAGATCTCGACGGGGCCGAGCTCCGCCAGCAGGACCTTGGTGGCGACGAACGTCCAGCCCCAGATGATGACCGCGGACAGGAGAAAAAGACGAGCTGGCATGTTCGTTGGCCCCGACAAAGCGGGTAGATTAGCAGCGTCTACGCCGCGTTCGTTCCCGTCGAACCGCGCAGGATAATCGCGTTGCTGCCGCGTGACTCCGCGAGCTCGAGGCTTCACAGGAGACAACATGAAATACGTCGATGGATTCGTCGTACCCGTGCCGAAGAAGAAGCTCGATGCCTACCGTCGCATGGCGCGCAAGGCCGGAAAGGTGTGGAAAGAGCACGGCGCGCTGGAATACGTCGAGGCCGTTGCCGACGACGTCAAGCCCGGCAAGCTCACCTCCTTCCCGCAAAGCGTCAACCTCAAGCGTACGGAGACGGTGGTCTTTTCCTACATCGTGTACAAGTCGCGCGCCCATCGTGACCGCGTGCTGAAGAAGGTGATGGAGGATCCGCGCCTGGAAGCGATGATGGACACGAAGAGCCTCCCCTTCGACGCCAAGCGGATGTTCTGGGGCGGCTTCAAGAGAATCGTGGAGATCTGAAGCCGTCAGGGCCGGAAGGATCGCCGCCTCTTCGTTGCGAGCTTCCTGGTGGCGGAGAACAGTGTCGGCGAGGGTATGGCCGAGTAGCCGTGGTCAGCGTCGTCCCAGCCGCGCGCCGAGGCGAGCGGTGACATCGAGGGTACTCCACTCGTCCCCGCCCTCGGGGAACGACGCCTCGAGCCGCAGTCTGCCGCCGTCGCGAGCAACCTCGCGGGCGTTGCCCAGGGATTCGAGCTCGAAGGGCAGGTCAAGCTCGAACCGGTAGGAACGACCGGCGCGCCCTTCGAGGCGCACGGTGTAGGTGCTGCCGTCGAGCCAGGCGTCGATGACGCGCAAACGCGACGACGCGTCGCCGACGTGCAGGGGCTCGTGCAGCGGGCGAACCTCGATCCCGGCGCTGTGCTCGATGCGGATCGCGTCGGCGCCGGCCTGCAGGTCCGGAACCCATTCAATGGCGCTGCGGCGATGCCGTCGCGGGGCGCCGGATGCCGCGCCGGGAGGGCGCGGCGCGTTAGCCGCCGAGCCGTCCGTGTTCGCCGCCGAACTGTCCGCGGGGGTCGCCGGGTCGGCCGCGGGGGGCACGAGCCGACCACCGGGCCCCGCATCCAGAACCTCCGCTCCCGCCGGCACAGCGAGCTGCACGAGCAGCGGTAGCCGACCCGCAGCTTCGACAACCCGAACAGACGCCTCGATGGTCGTCGCGGTGCGCTCGATCTCGAGGTCGAACCTGCTGCCGCGATAGCGTAGGTTGCGCAATCGCAAGCTGTCCCAGCCGGCTGGCAACTGCGGCCGCAGCCTCAGCCCACCGTCTGCAACGACGCCATCGGCGTCGATCAGCGGCTCGGCGCGCAGCCCTACGAGCCCGCGCAACAACCCCGAAACGAACCCGAAGGTGGCGAAGAGCTGGTGTGGCACCGAGGCGTCGATGGGGCGCAGGCGATCGCCCGACAGCAACTCGGTGATGTACCCGCGACCGTCGATGAAGGTCAGGTCCGTGGTGCCGTCGAGGTAGGACCAGGCGGCAGGCGCGCGGCCGTGCTCGTAGAGACCGAGGATGGCGAAGCCGGTGAGGAAGGGCCAGACGGCGCCGTTGTTGTAGCTCAGCGGCTCGTACAGCGCGCTCTCGCGCGACAGCATGCGCGCACCCCAGTCGGCGCCGATGCCGCTGCCGGCGAGCTCGTCCAGCGCTCCCTCCACGGCGGGGCGTCCGGCGTCGAACACCTCGCGCCACAGCCCCCAGGCCATCCACACCGATGGCTCCGCCTGCCCGCTGCCGTCGCGCAGGATGGCGAAGTAGATCTGCTTCCCTTCATCGTCGAGGAAACGCGCATTGGCGGAGTCGACGGCCCTCAACGTCGCGTCCGCGGCGGCATGGCCGAATTCC
>CBDUAS010000192.1:0-7266 GCA_965365185.1 uncultured bacterium
TGGTGGCGGCCGATTACAGTCCCGGCGAGGCCGACCAGCTACGCCGCGACATGGCTGCTTGGCGCAAGACCGGGCGCCTGGAGCGCCACCGCGGCCGCCTCATCTCGCGCATGATGGCCAGGGGCATCAAACAGGAGTTCGCCGAGCGCGTTTTCGAGCAGATCCGCGGATTCGGCGAGTATGGTTTTCCTGAAAGTCATGCCGCCAGCTTCGCGTTGATCGGTTACGCCACCGCCTATTTGAAGTGCCACTACCTGCCGGAGTTCACCTGCGCGCTGCTGAACTCCTGGCCCATGGGTTTTTATACGCCGGCCACCGTTGTGCAGGACGGTAAGCGCCACGGACTGGTGGTGCGTCCCGTCGACGTGCTGCACAGCGTGTGGGACTGCACCATGGAGCCGTGCGAGCATTCCACCGGCGGCTTTGCCGTACGCATGGGGTTGCGCTACGTGAAGGGCCTGCGCGAAGACGAAGGGGAGAAGATCGAGGCCGCCGTGCGCGCCGCGAGGATTTCACGTCACAGCAATGGCGGAGCTTCGGGTGCGACGACGGGCGGTGGCAAGTGCATCGTGGGTGCGTCGGGCGACGGTATTTCCGGCACCCGGTTCCGTTCGATCGAGGACTTCGCCGCCCGCACCGGCATTTCCGATCGTTCCATGCGCCTGCTGGCCGAGGCCGGCGGCTTCGACAGTCTCAAGAGCAACCGCCGGGCGGCGCTGTGGCAGGTGCAGGGAATGAAGAAGGAAACGATGCGTTCGTATCGATCGGACGGTGATCGGGCTATCGCGGCGGGAGCCCGCGTCGCCGAAGCCGATCTGCCCCTGGGAGAACAAACACCGACCTTCGCTTCGCTGTGCGAGATCGACACCGTGGCGTGGGACTTTCGCACCATGAATCACTCGGCACGCAGCCACCTGCTCGAGCCGTTTCGGCAGGAGCTTACCGAAAAGGGCCTGCCCGATGCCCGCACCGTGTCCCGCATGCGCGACGGCCGCCGCGTCGACTACGCCGGCATCGTCATTTGCCGCCAACGCCCGGGAACCGCATCGGGCGTTGTCTTCATGACCCTTGAGGACGAAACCGGTTTCGTGAACACCATCCTGTGGCCGAGCGTTTACGAGCAGTTCACCGTACAAGCGCGTACGCTGTCCTTCCTCGGGGTCTCGGGCAAGGTGCAGGCTGCCGAGGGCGTGGTACACGTGGTCGTGGACAAACTCTGGGATCCACGCGAGTATGCAAAACCGGCGGCGATGCAGAGTCGTGATTTCCATTGAAGCGACATGAGCGAAGGAATCGTCATCCGGATGATGCGCCCCGACGAAGTCGTTGCCGTCAGTGATCTGGCGCAGCGAACGTTCGATGCGTTCGTCGGCCCCGATTTCACCGAGGAAGGGGTCACGGCCTACTCGACGTACGCTGCTCCACCGGCGCTGCGAGCCCGGCAAACGTCGGACCACTTCACCTTGGTGGCTCTCGTCGACGGCGAGCTCGCCGGTATGATCGAGTTCCGTCGCAACGAGCACTTGTCGATGCTGTTCGTCGATCCGGCGTTCCACCGCCGGGGAGTCGCCCGGCGCCTCTATGAAGAAGCGGTGGCGCGTGTTCTACGGGACAATCCGGTCGTCGACGAGGTCACGGTGAACGCTTCACGCTACGCGGTTCCGGCGTACGAAAAGCTCGGGTTCTCGGTGACAGGACAGGAGCAGACGGTCAACGGCATCATCTTCGTACCCATGGCCGCGGCGCTTACCCCGCCGCCTGAAGACCCCGCCCCTGCAAGGCAGTGAGCGCCGCGACGTTGCACGAGCGCGTGTACGAGCTTCTGACCGCGGAAGACGACGGCCGCGTGTGCCGCGACATCCCCGAGGAAGCCTGCCGCGAACAGCCCGGCAACTTCCTCCGGCACGTTGTCAGCCTGGGCGCCACCAAGACCGGCGACGGCCTCGCCGATCCCAAGCTGGTGTTGTCCTGGCTGCTCGGTGCGCTGGGCGCTTCCGAGGTTTACATCGGATTGCTCGTACCCGTGCGCGAGGCGGGGGCTCTGCTGCCCCAGTTCGTTACCGCCGGGGCGTGGGCGGCCGGCAGCCTCGCGCAGGGCGTGGCTGTCGCGGCAATGGCGTTGGCCGCCGTGAGCCTGCAAGGTGCTTCCGCAGGCGCTGCCATCGTCGCCCTCCTCGCACTCTTCGCCCTGGGGCGCAGCGTGTGCTCCGTAAGCTACAAGGATGTGCTCGGCAAGACCGTCTCCAAGTCGACGCGCGGAACCGCGACCGGCACGGCCGCGACGGTTGCCGCGCTGCTGGTGCTGCTGTTCGGCGTGTTGCTGAGCTCCGGTGTCCTCGGACTTTCCGTCGCGCTCCTGGTCGCCGCCGCCTTGTGGATTGCCGCCGCCGCCGTCTTCGTGACCCTCACTGAAACCGCCGGTGCAACCGAGGGCGGAGGTAACGCTCTCAGCGTGGCCATCGAGCAGGTCGGACTCCTACGCCGGGACCCGCAGCTCATGCGTTTCATTGCCACCCGTGGGCTCTTGATCGCCACCGCCCTCGCTCCACCGTACTTGTTGACGCTCGCCGGCCGGGAAGGCGGCCGGCGGCTCGGCGAGCTCGGGCCGTTCGTCATCGCATCTGCGGCGGCAGCGGTGACGAGCACCTACGTGTGGGGTCGGCTGTCGGACCGCTGGAGCCGCAAGGTGCTCATGGCTGCCTCGCTGGTCGGCAGCCTTGCCCTCGGCGCCGCGGCCATCCTGGGCATCGCGATGCGCCGAGGACAGCCCGAGCTGGACGGGGTGATCGGCGCCACCGCCTTCCCCGTGGTTCTGTATGTGATGATGATCGCCTATCAGGGCGTCAGACTGGGCCGCTCTACCCACATCGTCGACATGGCTGATGAGACGACCCGCGCTGCCTACACGGCGCTGTCGAACACGGCCGTCGGTGTCTTTCTGGTTGCCGGGGGGATCTTCGGCGCCCTGGCCGCCCGCTTCGGCGACGCGGCTGTTCTTTTGTTGTTCTCCCTCATGTGCCTCGCGGCGTTGACCACCGCGGCCGGTCTCGACGAGGTGCAACGATGAAGCCGGACTGCCCTACGGATGCCCGCACCCGGGAAGACTCGTCGCCGCAGCGAGACGCGTGTCCATGAGCTCCGTCGAAGATCACTACTCCAGCAGCGACCTCGGCGATCGCATCCTCTCGGCGCTCGAGACCTCCGGCGTGGACGTGGAGGCACTGACGGTCGACGATCTCGGCGCGGTCGATGCCTTCCACATTCGTGGGCGCGAGGCGACGATCGAGCTCGCCCAGATGCTCGCTATCGATCGGCGCGACCTGATCCTCGATGCCGGCTGCGGCGTCGGCGGCAGCGGCCGCTATCTGGCGGCGACGTTCGGCTGCCGGGTGATTGGCGTCGACCTCACCGAGGAACACGTTCGCGTTGCCGAGATGCTGTCCGAACGCGTCGGGCTCGGCGACCTGGCGAGATTTCGCCGTGCCAGCGTCCTCGATTTACCGTTTGAAGACGAGCGATTCGATGTCGTCTGGACGGAACACACGCAGATGAACATCGCCGACAAGGGCCGTTTTTACGGCGAGCTCTTTCGCGTGCTCAAACCCGACGGGCGGCTGGCGTTTCACGACGTGTTCGCGGGGCCCGGGGGCGAGCTGCACTTCCCCGTTCCCTGGGCTTCCGATGCCGCCATCAGCCATCTGATTCCCATCGAGGGCCTGCGCGCCGTGCTCGGCTCTACGGGCTTTTCGCAGCTCGCCTGGGAGGACAAGACGGGAGCGTCGACGGCGTTCTTCGAAGGCCTGGTGAGCCGCGACCCGGCAGCTCTTGCCAGGCACCCGGTGATGCGCGCAGCGGCGACGAAGATCCCCAATCTGCTGCTCAACCTCAAGGAGGGACGTGTCTGTGTCGTACAGGCGGTGATGAAGAAGCCGAAGTAGCGGACCGCAACGGAAAAACCGTTCGTGTCGTGGTGGCGAAATGAAGCCCGCACCGCCGCCTGATTTCACGATTCGCGAAGCAACGCGGCGCAAAGAGGAGAGGAGTGAGTGATGTCCGAGAGACCCGTCGTGAACGTCGAGGACGTCGAGCCGATCACCTTCGGGAACGGCGATCGCTTCGAGGGCCAGTTTCGCTGGGTGTCGCGGCAGGTCGGCGCCGTGAAGCTGGGCTACAACCTGGTGACGCTGGCCCCCGGCAAGACCGCCTTTCCCTACCATTTCCACCGCGGCACGGAGGAGGCGTTCTTCGTCCTCGAGGGCACGGGATTGCTGCGCCAGGATGGCGAGGAGTTCCCGCTGCGCCCGGGCGACGTGGTGTGTTGCCCGGCGGGCAGGGCTTCGGCGCACCAGATCACCAACGATTCGGGTGCCGACCTGAAGTACCTGGCAGTGAGCAACCGGCCGGCAATGGACGTGGTGCACTATCCGGACTCCGGCAAGATCGGAGTGTCGGCCGAACCCGACCCGGGCGACCCCCCCGACCAACCGCCCTTCCGCATCATCTTCAAGGATGACGCCGGCGTCGACTACTGGGAGGGCGAGGAGTAGGAGGCTGCCGTCATGACGCCTCAGTGGCAGGCAGCGATCGACGCCGGCGACGTCGAGCGCCTGCGGGCGCTCCTGGATGCGGGCGCCGAGGTCGACGCGCTCGACAGCTACGGGCAAACCGGCCTCATGCGTGCAGCGGTGCGTGGCCGAGCAGATGTCGTGCGGTTGCTCGTCTCGCAGGGCGCTATGCTCGATCACACGGCGAAGCACCGCCTCAGCGCCCTCATGTTGGCGGTTCTCTACGGCCACGTGGAGATCGTGCGGCTATTGGTGCAAGCTGGGGCGGATACCACACTGCGTGGCGGCGGTGCCCCGGGATTCTACGAGAAGACCGCAGTCGACCTGGCGCGCGAGCAGGGACGTGACGATTTGATCGAAGCTCTCGGTGCCGTGACACTGTCGGACGACCGCTCGCCCGGAGGGGCCTGAGCCCCGCCGCGTGATCTACAAAGCAGGGTGCCGCAGACCGCAAAGGCCGCCGGCGCTGGGACGTGCGCCTAGGAAGCTGTGCGCGATGGCGACCGCTCGCGGTTCCGGACACCCGCCAGAGCTTGGAGAACCGCCATGAGCACCTTGTCGAGTCCTCGCCAGCGCGTGGTTGCGGCCACGTGCCTCCTTTTGCTCGCCGTCGCCTGCACCGGCGCCACGGTGCCGGACGAGCCGGCCGCGGGCGCCGGCGCGGTCGCCAGCACGAGCTACGATGATCTGCTGGTGCTGTTCGAGGAGTGGCGCGACTTCGTCGAGCCGGAGTTCACCGAGGGGGTGCCTGACTACGGTGCCGCCGCGATGGCGGCGCAGTACGCCGAGCTGCCCGCCTGGCAGCAGCGACTGACGGCAATCGATCCGAGTGGCTGGCCTGTCGAGCAGCAAATCGATCATTATCTGGTGCGCGCGGAGATGAACGGCCTCGACTTCGACCACCGCGTACGACGCCCCTGGTCCGACAACCCGGGGTTCTACGTCACCATCTTCTCGGCGCAGAGCGACGTTCCGGCTCACGAGGGGCCGATCATCGCCCGCTGGCTCGACACCTGGGCCTACGATTACCCCCTGGACGCGGAGGCGACGGACCTCTTCCGCGAGCGCATCGGTGCCATCCCGGCCCTCCTGGAGCAGGCGCGGGCGAACCTCACAGGCAACGGCGCCGACTTGTGGGCAGCGGCACCGCGTCTCATTCGGGCCCAGGGCCGGGACCTCGAGCGCCTCGGCGCACAGGTGGCCGGCACCAGCGCCGAGCTCGATCAGGCCATCGATGCGGCGGCCACGGCGAGCGAGGAGTTCGCCGCCTGGGTCGAAGCGGAGGCGCCTTCGAAGACCGGTGCCTCGGGGGTCGGTGTCGACAACCACACGTGGTACATGAAGAACGTCCATCTCGTCGACACGACCTGGGAGCAGCAGGAGACGCTTCTGGAGCACGAGCTGGGACGTGCCCACACGGCGCTTCGCCTGGAGGAGAACCGCAATCGGGATTTGCCGCAGCTCGAGCGTATCGACAACGCCGAGGATTACGATCGCCTGTTCAACGACGCCGTCGATCTCGAAATCGCCTTCCTCGAAGAAGAAGGCATCTTCAGCATGCGGGACTACATGGAGCCGGCACTACGCGCCCGCGTCGGCCGGTTTAGTCCTGCGGAAGGGCTGCGTGGCTTCTTCTCCGAGATCAGCTACCGCGACCCGCTCACCATGCGCAATCACGACGTGCACTGGATCGACCTGGCCCGGCTCGAGTACGAGCCCCACGAGAGTCCCATCCGCCGTGCTTCGCCCTTGTACAACATCTACGACAACCGCTCCGAGGGATTGGCGACGGGATTCGAGGAATGGATGATGCACGCCGGGTTGTTCGACGAGCGGCCACGGACGCGCGAGCTCATCTGGATCCTGTTGATCCAGCGCGCCGCCCGTGGACTCGGCGGCCTGCGACAGCACTCCGGCGAGTACACGCTGCAAGAGGCCGCCGAGTTTGCCTCGTATTGGGTGCCGCGCGGCTTCCTGCCCGCCGACGGCGCCACCATCCAGGGCGAGGAGCACTTCTACCTCACGCAGCCCGGTTACGGCACCAGCTACATCATCGGCAAGATCGAGATCGAGAAGCTGCTCGCCGAGCGAGGCATGCAGCTCGGCGACGAGTTCACCATCAAGCGCTTCTTCGACGAGTTTCTCGCCGCCGGGGTCATCCCGGTGTCGCTGGTGCGCTGGGAGATGACCGGCAACAAGGCGCCTTTCCTCGACGATCTCGCCGGCCGATGATGCGCGCCGAGGAGCGATAGCCGGGGCCCATGCCGAACAGCGGTAGCCGGATACTCGAGGCGATCCGGGCGGACATCACGACGCTTGCGGTGGACGCTATCGTCAACGCTGCGAACCAGCGGCTGCTCGGCGGCGGTGGCGTCGACGGTGCCATTCACCGCGCGGCCGGGCCGGACCTGCTTGCCGCCTGCCGGGCGCTGCCCGAGGTGCGGCCCGGAGTCCGCTGCCCAACCGGCGAGGCGCGTGTTACGCCGGGTTTCGACCTGCCAGCGAGATACGTGATCCACACCGTAGGACCGGTCTGGCGGGGTGGAAACCGGGGTGAGCCGGAGCTGCTGGCCTCCTGCTACCGCAATGCGCTGGCGCTCGCAGCCTCCCACGAGGTGCGAACGATCGCCTTCCCGGCAATAAGCTGCGGCGTGTACGGGTATCCTCCCGACGCAGCTTATTGCCGGGAAGGCGATCGTTC